>CANPVI010000165.1 GCA_947581665.1 uncultured Atopobiaceae bacterium
GGCAAGATCGCCGAGGCCGTGTTCACCAACACGAAGGCCGCAGCCGACCTCATCACGCCGCTCGTGAAAATCGAGAGACGATTAAAGGCAAGGGTGCATCGATCTCGGGCCACAAGTTCGCGTTCGAGGTGAAGCCCGACTCGAGCAACGATCCGAACACCGACCCGCTCAAGGGCGAGACCAAGGTCGTCGAGACGAAGGGAACGCCCGATCCAAGCGGCGATGGCAAGACCGAAACGGTCACGCTCTTCTACGAGCGCGATTTCGGCGCGGCGGGCACCTATACGTACACGGTAAGCGAGGTTCGCGGAATCGACCCCGCCATCTCCTACGACGGGCGCACGTTCACCGTGACGGTGAAAATCACGGAAGTCGCCTACGACGAGGATACGAAAACGCGAGAGCTCCTCGCGAGCGTGACGATCACGGATAGCTCCGGGGAAGAAATCGTCGCCGGAGGCAGCGGCTCGCCGGTCAAGGAGGTCCAGGTCAGCTTCGAGAACGTCTACGACATCAACGAGATCACCGTGCCGCTCAAGGCCCATAAGACGCTCACGGGCAAGGAGCTCGCTGCGGGCGGCTTCGCCTTCGAGCTTGCGGCTGAGGCTGGCGCGCCACTACCGGGCACCGCGAGGCCCGTCCAAGCCAAGAACGACACCAACGGCGACGTGGTGTTTGATGGCATCACGTTCACCGCGCCCGGCACGTACAAGTACGAGATCCAGGAGGTCGTGCCCGATGACTCCGAGAAGGTCTCTGGCATGATCTACGACGGGAGCGTCTGGGACGTGACGGTCAAGGTGAAGAGCAACGGCGCTAAAGGCTTGAGCGCCGAGGTTACGTACTCGAAGCGTGGCGCGAATCCCGAGGTCGCCAACCAAAGCGCCGCCGAGTTCGTGAACTCCTACGAGGAGCCCAAGCTCAAAGTCACTAAGACGCACGGGCTGAACGACAGCACGTTCGAGCACTCCCACACGAGCGTGAACGAGGTCGCGGGCGGCGACGTGGTCACCTACTTCGTGAAGGTGGAAAACGTCGGCACCGCGAACCTCACCGACGTGGCGGTGGAGGACGTCGTGCCCGAGGGACTCACGCTCGTGCCCGACTCCGTCTCCAGCGGCGGCTCCGTGGGGGCCGACGGCCGCACGATCACTTGGAGCGTGGGCGCGCTGAAGGTCGACGAATCTGCGGTCGTCTCGTTCAGCGTGACCGTGCCCGTCGTGGACGTCGAGACCACGTGGACGAACGTCGCGAGCGCGTGGGCGAAAGAGGTGCCTGACCCCAAGGCCACGAACGTGGTCATGGAGCACGAGGATGCCGCGACCGGGAGACTCGTCGTCTCGAAGACCCTTGCTGGCGAGAACATCAAGGCCGACGAGGATCACGAGTGGCACTTCACCGTCACGCTCACCGATGCCAAGGACTCGCCTCTAAGTGGCACTTTCGGCGGCGTCAAGTTCGATGATCATGGCCAGACGAGCTTCACGCTCACGGACGGCGGCACTAAGGAGATCAAGGACATCCCCGCAGGAGCGCATTACAAGGTCGAAGAGAAGGAAGCGAACGCAGCTCCGTATTACACGTCCTCCGTCGGCGACGAGGGGGACATCCGAGCCGGCGAGACCGCAAGGGCAGCCTTCACCAACACGAAGGCCGAGGCGAAGACGACGCCCGCGCTTGTGGACATCAAGAAGACCGTCATAAGCGCGGGCAACGCCAAGTCGATCAAAGGCCACGTCTTCTCGTTCCTCGTGACGCCGGACACTGGTAATCCTGCGGGCGATCCGCTTGAAGGCGGGAGCAAGACCGTCACGACGCCTGGCGAAGCTTCGGGGAACACCGAGACCGTCGAGCTCTTCGACCACGAGTTCTCGCAAGTGGGCACGTACCGCTACACGGTGAGCGAGGTAACGGGCGCGGATCCCGCGATCTCGTACGACCATCGCACCTTCACGGTCGAGGTGGAGATCACCCCTGGCAGCTATGACGCCGAGCAGAACCTCTATCCGCTCCTCGCCAAGGCCACCATCAAGGATGCCGCGGGGAAGGTTCTCGCCGAAGGCGGAGATGGGGAGCCCGTGGAGAGGCTCGAAGTCGAATTCGAGAACACCTACAACGTGAACAAGATCACGGTGCCGTTGAGGGCGCACAAGACGCTCGAGGGCGAGGGCATGGAGCTCAAGCCCGGCGACTTCACCTTCGAACTCACGGCCGCCGAAGGAACGCCGCTGCCCGAGGGCGTGACGGCTCCCATCAAGAAATCGAACGACACCACCGGCTACGTCCAGTTTGGCAGCGTCACGTTCCACAAGGCGGGCACCTTCACCTACACCATCCACGAGGTCATCCCCGCAGACGGCGAGAGGGTCTCCGGCATGACCTACGACGAGAGCACGTGGCAGGCGACGGTCGTGGTGAAGGACGACGACAGTGCCGGTCTCAGCGCCAAGGTCACGTATGCGAAAGTCGTGGCGTCTCCGGCAGCGGATCATCCCGAAGCTAACTCCAACGCCGCCGAGTTCGTGAACTCCTACGAGCCGCCGACGCCGCCACCCCCTCCGTCCGAGGGCGCGCCTGCGCTCGCGGTCTCCAAGACGCATGGGCTGAACGATGATGCATTCGAGCACTCTCACACGCTCGTGAACGAGGTCGCCGAAGGCAATGTGGTCACCTACTTCGTAAAGGTCGAGAACACGGGGACCGCGAGGGCCACGGGTGTGACGGTGCGCGATGTCGTGCCCGAGGGGCTCGGGCTCGTGCCCGGCTCTGTCTCCGAAGGAGGGTCCGTGGGCGCCGACGGCCGCACGATCACGTGGGACGTGGGCGCGCTCGACGCGGGTGCATCCGCCGTCGTCTCGTTTAGCGTGACGGTGCCCGCCGTGGACGCCGAGACCACGTGGACGAACGTCGCGAGCGCCTGGGCGAGGGAGGTGCCAGACCCCAAGGCCACGAACGTGGTCATGGAGCACGCGACCCCGCCCGAGAACCCGCCCGACGAGCCGGACAAGCCGGACGAGCCCGACAATCCACCCGATACGCCGCCCGACACGCCGGGCAACCCGCCCGACACGCCGCCGGACAACCCGCCCGACACGCCGGACAACCCGCCCGAGCCGAACGCCCTCCCCAAGACAGGCGACGGCAACCCGCTCTCCCTCGCCCTCGTGCTCGGGGCTACCGGCGCCGCCCTCCTTGTCGCGGGTTCGGTATGGCTACTTCGAAGCCATGGCAAGCAAAGGCAACCCTGAGCATCGAGGCCTCTCAATCGCATCTCGAGCCGCGGAGGTTTCTCTTTCGCTCGTGAATGAAGCCGCCTGGGCTCCTCTTTCGCATATTTTCGCGAACGAGGTGCCTAGGCGGCACGCTTCATGCGATGGAGGGGCTCCCATGCCATGAATCCCATGCGAAAGAACGCCCTGCGCGGATTCAAATGCGAAAGAAAGCCGGGGGTGCGGATTCAAATGCGAAAGAAGGCCCTAGGAGGAACCCCAAACGCGAAAGAATGCCTTTGACGGCAAGGGGCGAGCTTCGATACGTTGCCGGGTGGTCGGCGGATGTGGCAAGGCCGCTCCTCTGGGCCCGCGCTTCGCAAACGGCCCGCGCGCGTGGGTTATACTCCATTGGACCCGGGGCGTGGCGCAGTTTGGTAGCGCACCTGCTTTGGGAGCAGGGGGTCGCTGGTTCGAATCCAGTCGCCCCGACCATGCGGCAGTAGTTCAATTGGTAGAGCCCCAGCCTTCCAAGCTGGTTGTTGCGGGTTCGAGTCCCGTCTGCCGCTCCACGAGCACGTTGTGGGGGCCTCTGCGACAATGCGCGAGGCCCCTTTCCATGGGCTTTCAGGGAACGTTCGAGAGGAGAGAACGTGAGCTATGCACAACGAGTGAAGGACGAGCTTGCCGAGCGCTACGTGCACGAGCCGGAGTTCGTCCAGGCCGCGAGCGAGGTGCTTGATTCCATCGAGGGCTATGTCGATGCCCACCCCGCCTATGAGGCCGCGGGGCTGCTCGAGCGCCTC
>CANPVI010000166.1 GCA_947581665.1 uncultured Atopobiaceae bacterium
GCCCCGCCTCGGGTTCGAAGCCAAGGGACGTGCTCATGGACCTCGACCAGCTGGGCGAGCTCATGGGAAACGCGCCCGCGCGGGAGTAGCTCGTGGACAGGCCGAAATTCAGCCAAACGCTCGTGGAGCGCAGACGCGACCTCGGTCTTTCGATCGAGCAGGCGGCCTCCGTCCTGCGCATGAAGGAGCACGTGCTCCGGGCCTTCGAATCGGGCGACTGGCAGGCCATCCCCCGGGCGGGCTACGCGCAGGGGATGCTCTCCTCCTATGCGCGCTACCTCGGCCTCAACCCGCGCGACGTGGTCGATGAGTTCAAGCAGGACCTCTACCGCTACACGCACTCCCTGCATCCGACATCGGACCAGCGTACGAGCGAAGAGCGAAGGGGCAGGGGTTACGCCGAGCGCTATCGCGGCCAAGCCATTCGCAAGAACCCGACCGACGACATCGATCTCTACGGCTCCGCCGGTCCCGCGGGTTCGGTCTATTCCGGTGGCACGTTCGACGACGAGATGAAGCACCGCCTCGCGCGGGAGCGCGGGGGGCATCGCGGTGCGGGCTACTCCGAGCGCTACCTCAAGGAGCAGTCGAACACGGACGTGAAGCCGGTGCTCGTCGAGGAGCGCAAGGGCGGGAGGCGCTACTCGGCGCAGGTGCCCGATCGCACCCCCCCGCGCCGCAATCGCCAAACACGCGGTGCCGCGCGCTCGAGCAGGGCCCACACGGATGCCGGGCGCACGAGGAGCCAATCGGTGCGTGAGCGTGCGGTGGCAGTGGGGGAGTACCAAGACGACCTTCGCTACGACGAGGCGCGCCCCTACGAGGCCGCTTCGAGCGAAAGGGGACGCAGGGCCTCCCGAAACATCGCGTCCACCGAGCGTCCGAACGTCGAGCACCGTCGTCCGCCGAGAAATCGCAGCGCGAGGAACGCGAAGCCCCCGACGCTCGCCGAGCGCCTCTTCACGAGCCGAAAGCTCATCCTCATCGTCATCGGCGTCATCTTCGTCGTGGTGATGCTCGCCGTCATCTTCACCGTGCAGAGCTGCGTCTCGCACGTGACGAGCACCGAAAAGCCCCAGGTGCCCGTGCAGACGACACCGGTGGTCACGGACGAGGACGCGAACACCGAGGGCGAGGAGCCCGGGGAGGGCGATGGCTCCGATGCGCAGTCGCTTCCCATCGCGAACACCGGAAGCGCGAGCTCAGCGCCGAACCTCGTGACCATCTCGGTGGCGGACGGCGACGTGAGCTGGGTGGAGATCATCATGGGCGACGTGAGTCTCGTGGCCCAGACGGTGACGGGCCCATGGGAGAAGACCTTCACCCCCACGGCCTCGATGGAGATCCAGGCATCGAACTCCGCCGCCGTGACGGTGCTCGCCGACGGAAAGCCGCTCACCTTCGATTCCAAGGCGTCGGGCGTGGGCGTCATCACCATTCCCGCACCGAGTGGCTCCGACGCAGCCCCCAGCCAAGACGACGCGTCCGGGGAGGAAGCGCCTGAGGATTACGAAGACGGCGAGGGTTCGGGCTACTGAGCCATAATCGGCCGTAAGGACGCATTTCCCATCGCGAAGAGAAAGGCCGCATCGGCCATGGCCAAGGATTCTTCTTTCGACGTGGTTTCCACCGTCGACCTCCAAGAGGTGGACAACGCCTACCAGCAGACCGCGCGCGAACTCACGCAGCGCTACGACCTCAAGCAGTCGCACGCCACGATCGACTTCGACAAGCAGGCGAAGACCCTCACGATCGTCGCCCCCTCCGACTTCGTCGCCAAGCAGGTGCAAGACGTGTTCGGGGGGCGCCTCGTGAAGCGCGGCATCGACCTGAAGGCCGTGAATTGGGGCAAGCCCGAATCCGCGTCCGGCGGCAACCTGCGCATCCGCGGCGCCATCGTCATGGGCATCGACAAGGATCTCGCGAGGAAGATCTCGAAGGACATCCGCGACCTGAAGCTCAAGTGCAAGGTGCAGATCGAGGACGACAAGCTTCGCGTGCAGAGCGCCTCGAAGGACACGTTGCAGCAGGTGATCGCATTCCTGCGCGAGAAGGACTACGGGATCCCGATCCAATATGTCAACTACCGCTAACGTGCCGCCCGTCTCGCCAGAGCGCGCCGCTTCGCCCACCTTCTGCCTCATCACCCTGGGGTGCGAGAAGAACGAGGTGGATAGCGACCGCATGCGCTCTCGCCTCCTCGAGGCGGGCTATGGCGAGGTGGATGAGGTGGGCGATGCCTCCGTGTGCATCGTGAACACCTGCGGCTTCCTCGCCGACGCCACCACCGAATCGATCGAGGCGGTCCTGTTTGCCGCAGATGCGGACGCGGCGCTCGTAATGTGCGGCTGCGTTCCCTCCCGCTATGGGGCAGATCTCGAGCGAGAGCTCGAGGAGGTGGACGCGTTCATCGGCGTGGACGAGGAGGATCGCATCGTCGACGTCGTGGAGGACCTCGTCGGGGTGGCCCGAGGCTTTGACGCCGCGAGCACGGATGTCGCGCTTCGCGAACTCTTCGATTCCGACGTGCTGCGCACGACGGGGCGCTCCGTGGCGTTCGTAAAGATCGCCGAGGGCTGCAACCGACGCTGCTCGTTTTGCGCGATCCCCCTCATCCGCGGGCCGCTGCGCTCGCGTGAGGCGCACGACATCATCCACGAGGCGAGAGCGCTCGTGGCGGGGGGAGCGCAGGAGCTCGTGCTCATCGCGCAGGACACGAGCGCTTGGGGCCGCGACCTCGAGGGACGGCCCACGCTGAGCTCGCTCCTCTGGGATCTTTCCCGTGCGCTCGAGGGCACGGGCACGTGGATCCGCGTGCTCTACGCCCAGCCGGAGGGCATCGACGACGCGCTCATCGACGCCTTGGCCCACGCGCCAGGCGTGGTGCCCTACCTCGACCTCCCGCTCCAACACTGCGCGGAGCATCTCCTCGAGAGCATGGGCAGGAAGGGCAATCGCGAGGCCTTCGAGGCGCTCATCGCCAGGCTTCGCGAGGGCGTCCCCGGGATCACGCTTCGCACCACCGTCATGTGCGGCTACCCCGGCGAAACCGAAGGGGATTTCTCCGAGCTCTGCGATTTCCTCGCGGACGCGGCATTCGACTACGTGGCCGTCTTCCCCTTCTCGGCGGAGGAGGGGACCCGCGCGGCCGATCTCGCGGGCCAAGTCGACGAGGCCACGAAGCTCGCGCGCACGCAAATCGTGCGCGACGTCACGGAGGATATCGGGTTCAAGAAAACGGCGGATCGCGTGGGGAGCACGGTCGAGGCCATCGTCGATGCGCAGACGCCCGATGATCCCGATGGCGAGTGGGTCGCCCACGCCGCCTTCCAAGCCCCGGCCTCCGATGGCGTGATCCACGTACGTGGCCCCGTCGAGGGGCCGTGCTCGAAGGTTAGACTGAGGCTCGTCGACGCATGGTGCTACGACCTCGAGGGAGAGGTGTGCGATGGATGACACCCGACGGACGAGGAGGGCCACTCCCCGCACTTCGCGCCCCAGCGCTCCGGTGCGCTCGTATCCCGAGAGCTCGCTTCCGCGCTCCGAGCGCGCGCCGCGCTCGCGCTCGACGGCCGCCCATGGTGGGGCCCCGCGCCCCAGGGAACTCGAGGACGTCCCGCAAACCATTTGGACGGCCGCGAACTACGTGACGTTCATCCGCGTGATCGGCACCTTCCTCTGGGTGCTCTGCGCCACGTTCATGGCGCCGAACGTGGAGGAGGGCTTCTCGTGGCCCATCTTCCTGCTCGCGATCTTCTTCGCGATCATCGCCTTCACCGATTCGCTCGACGGATACCTCGCGCGCTCTCGCGATGAGGTCACCGACGTCGGGAAGTTCATGGACCCCATCGCCGACAAGCTCATCTGCGTCGCGGCGCTCCTCGTGCTCTTCGGCTGGGGCTACCTCAGCATCTGGGTCCTCGTCATCGTGCTCGCCCGCGAGTTTCTCGTGGCGGGGCTTCGCATGGTGGTGGCCTCGACCGTGCTCCCCACGCGATCCGCCGTTT
>CANPVI010000167.1 GCA_947581665.1 uncultured Atopobiaceae bacterium
CCATCGAGTGCTACGGACCCTACGTGACGCCCGTGACGATCAGCCAGTCGAGCGATATCCACAAGCAGTACATCAAAAACTATCGCGGCCTAAACGCGGCCTCATTCGGTTACACGTCGTGGGGCGGAGACAGGCGCGATTACTACGGCAACGCGACCATCAAGCTCGTCTTCGTCACGCCCGACGGCGCAGTGGCCGATTTCACCGACGAGGAAGTGCTCAAGGACTACATCGTCTACGACCAGAACATCGAGCCGAACACCGAGATGAACATCGCCTTTCAAACGGATGACGATGGCGAGGAATACGACAATCTCGAGGCTTGGATGGGGTTCGACGAGATCGTCCTCGACATCAAGAAGATCGGCGAGGAGGATGGCGAGCCCATCGCCATGACCCCCATCAGCCAAGGCGACAAGTACAACCGCTACGTCGGAGACTTCGTGGGGCGCAACCTCGGCAACTTCGGCTACACCTCATGGGGCGGCGATCGTCGCTTCTACGTGGGTGGGGGGAACATCAAGCTCAACATCATCACCGAAGATGGCAGCTTCGTGGATCCCGAGGATTACGACTCGCTCAACAACTACGTCGTCACGGCCCAGAGCGTCGCGCCCAATACGCCCGTCACGGTCACCTTCGACAAGGACGGCAGCGGTAAGGAGTACGACAACCTCGGGGACGCCAGCATCGACACCATCGACGTCTACGTGAAGCGCGTCGGGTAGGCAGGGCCACTTACAGCTCGACCGTCTCGCTCAAAAGCGGGCCGTCGCCGTAGTACTCCCAGGCGAGGAGCTCGACTTCAACGGGGCTCGTCACGTTGTCGAGGCGGATGAGCTCGTAAACGGTCGTGTGGGCGTTCGGACGAAGGTACGTGGAACTGCTGCCGAGGTCATAGTCCGGGCTACCGGTGGGCTTGAGTTCCACACCATCCTGGAAAGCGCGAACCCAATACTGACCCGAGAAACTCGTCGTCTCGCTCGTCTTGTTCGTGTACTCGAGGGTCACGAGCAGTGCCGGCTCGTCTTGGTAGTCCTTGACCACCTCGAACGAGGCGAACGATGCCGTTGGCTTGGGGAGCGAGGCTTCCGTTCCCTCGGATGGGGCGACCGTTGCAGAACCGTCGTCCGTGGTCGAATCGCCGCCCTGCTCGTTGATCTTCTCGATCCCGGCCTCTCCCGAATCTTTCAGCCCTTCGAGGACCTGGTCTCCGAGCGAGGCACCGAGCTCGTAGAACGCTCCATACGCGCCGTCTCCGCCCTCCACGCTCTCGGCGTAATCGAAGTCGATGTCGTCGAGTATCGAGCTCTCCGTTTGCTGCGTAGACATCGCCCCGGGTGTCCACACGAAGATGGCAAGGCAGGCGATCACCGTGGCAAGGCAGACGGCCGCGCCCACGAGCGTGCGCTTCACGCGTCTTGCGTGCTCGGGCGTTGATTGCTCGAGCGCGTTGCGCACATCCTCGGCGAATTCGGAGGCCGTGCGCTGCCGCTTGCTCGGCTCGAACGCCGTGGCATGGTGGATTACCTCGGCAAATGTGGCGGGAACCGCGCTCGGGTCATCCAGCAGTTCGTCATAGCGCGCATCGTCGGGATACGCTCCCGTGAGCGTGAATCCGAGCAGCTTCCCCAGCGCATAGACGTCGCTTCGACGATCTGTGGTCTTGAAGCCGAACTGCTCTGGCGCGGCGAAGCCCCACGTGCCGAGCACGTGGGTGTCGTGGCGCTTCTGCTCCCTCGAGGCCGAAGTATCACCAGCGATGCGGGCGATGCCAAGGTCGACGAGCACCGCGCCATCGGGCGAGAGCATCACGTTTCCCGGCGTGATGTCGCGATGCACCACGTCAACCTCATGCAGGGCCTGCGCGGCCTCTGCCACCTCGCAGCACACCTGAGCGGCTCGCCCAGTCGAGAAAGCTCCCTCGCGATGCACGACGTCATCGAGGCTCTCTCCCTCCACGAAGCTCGTCACGGCCACGACGTCCTCGGAGGTCTCGTAGAGGTCAATGAGCGAGGGGAGATGTGGGGATTCGGCGCGAGCGAGCCGCGACCAGGCCTCGTAGCTGGTGAGGTTGGCCGCCATGGTCTTCCGGAGGTAGGGACCTTCGTGGCCCCTCCACACGACCTCGGTAATCTCGCCGCGATTGGTGGAGATCACGCGCTCCACGCGATAGGGATCCTTCTGGCGTCCTCCGCGCCAGGAGGCGGGACCCGATCCGGGGTCGAGCCGCGTGAGGTTGTCGTGCCAACGAGAGGACATCGCACCCTATCGATGCATTCTCGAGTGTCCGCGACCCTCTTTGAAGAGAGTCTCGTATCCCCTTTCATGGAGCTTTACGTCGATCTCCTGATAATCCTGGCCGTGCTCGATCCCGAAGATGATGATCGCGTCACGAGCCTCCTTCGGCCACAGGCGAGAGAAGCCTGCGCGCGAAAGAAGCTGCTGAGTCTCCTCGAGGTCCATGGGAAACGCAAGCGCGATCAAGACCACGCGATCCCGGTCGCAGCCGCGCGTTCCGGAGAACACCTGGTAGCAGTGCGTGCCGTTGAAGCCGCAACGGTTCTTCACGTCGGTCACGCTCACCCCATGGCGCACGAGGGCCTTGTTGAGGTATTCGGTGAAGCGGAGGTCGAAGGGCGGAAGCTCGTCGAGGTAGTCGTCGATCGAGGCGGCGTGCCTCAGGCGCTCGAGCAGCTCCTCCGTGCGAGGGGCGTGGCGGGGATCGGCATTCGAGGTCTCCGTGGAGCCCGTATCATTTGCACTGCCCATGGCACCTCCGTCCTTGCAACGCCCTTTCATAGCAGCTAGAGTAGCAAAGTTGCAAAAGCACCCCACGTACCGCTCGGCGTGCCGTCGGGACCTCTGGGCAACCGAAAGAGGAAGCATGAACGTCATCGAAGAGATCGAGAAGCAGCAGCTCAAGAGCGATGTCCCTCAGCTCGAGCCGGGCGACAACGTGAAGGTGCACTACCGCATCCGCGAGGGCGACCGCGAGCGCATCCAGGTCTTCCAGGGCGATGTGATCCGCATCGCCGGCCACGGTGCGCGTGAGACCTTCACCGTGCGCAAGACGAGCTTCGGCGTGGGCGTGGAGCGTACGTTCCCGCTGCACAGCCCCAAGATCGCCAAGCTCGAGGTCGTGCGCCACGGCCAGGTGCGTCGCGCGAAGCTCTACTACCTCCGCGAGCGCTCCGGCAAGTCCGCGCGCATCCGCGAGCGTCGCTAGTACGCGCATCGAATTGCCTGCAAGCGGGCCGTCCTTCGGGGCGGCCCGCTTTTCTTTTGCGAGAATGGGGCCATGGATACGCAGCCCACCATCGCATCGATTGCCGCGGAACTCCGCCACGCGCATGGCACGGAGCTCGAGGCGCGCATAGCCGCGTATTCAGCGGATCCTCGTGAACGCGTACAGGAGCTTGTCGCTGTGGCAAGCCGTCGCCTTGCACGGGAGCGCGCGGAGGAAGTCCGCGTTCGGAGCATGTACGAGCTCGCCGAGGAGCTCGGAGGACACGGATTCGTCCTCGGCGTGGACGAGGTGGGTCGCGGAGCCGTGGCGGGGCCCCTCACGGTGGCGGCGGTGGCGCTTCCGATGGAGCCGCTGATCATCGGCTTGAACGATTCGAAGAAGCTGGGCGCCGCTCGGCGCGAGCGGCTTTCCGAAAGGATCCACGAGGCAGCGCTCGCGATCGGCATCTCCCACGTGCCGCCCACGCGCATCGACGCGATCGGCATGGCGCGTGCGATTCGCGAGGCCATGGCAGGCGCGGTGCGCGAAGCCGTGAAGGTCGCAGGCGCCGAGCCCGATGCCGTGCTCATCGATGGCAACCCCGTGCACGTCCATCCACGCGAGATCTGCGTGGTGAAGGGCGACGCCACGATCGCTCCCATTGCCGCCGCGTCGATCGTGGCCAAGGTGCGCCGCGACGCCCTCATGGTCGAGGCCGAGAAGGTCTGGCCGGGCTATGGCTTCGCCTCATGCAAGGGATACGCCGCG
>CANPVI010000168.1 GCA_947581665.1 uncultured Atopobiaceae bacterium
CTCGCGTAGGGGCTTGGCTCATCCCCTCTCGCGAAGCGCGGCTGGCGTGGGGCGCCCCCTTTCGCACCAAGGTGGGATGGGGCGCCCTTCTTCCGCACCTCGGTGGCATGGGGCGTGACAAGATGCGCTCTCTTTCGCACGGCCGTGGCGTGGGTGGCGCTCTTTCGCAGATGAATCCGTAGAGCCCGCTCTTTCGCACGGGAGATGGGCGCTTGGAGGGCCTCGGAAGGCCGAATCGACCAGATCTTTGCGAAAGAGATCGTCGCCCGCCACCTTTCGCGCGAAGAAAGCTGTCCCGCGCCATAGAGATGCGAAAGAGCGGTGCGAACAAGGCACCCCTACGGATTCATCTGCGAAAGACGGCGCCCCAAGCCCCAGACGTGCGGAAGACGCCGCCCGTACCACCGCGCGTGCGGAAGAGCGTCCCTCGCAGCGGCTGCCTTTTATTCGCTCACACGCCAAGGGCGTCCAGCACGTCGTTGATGTCGGCGTCGATGCACACGGAGCGCTCGGCGATCTCTTGCGGGCAGAAGGCCTCGCCGAGATTGACGCAGGCGTAGGAAGCGCGCGGATTGCGCGCGGTGAGTTGCCAGAAGGGATACTTGATGATGACGGGGGTGTTCGCGCCCACGCCGAGCTCGAGGTAGAGCACGCGCGACGCCGCATGGGCGTCAAGGTAGTCCGCGTAGCGTTTCGCGGCGGCATGCCAGCCCGCGTCCTCGACGAACGTGCTATCAGCGCGGAGGTTCATCGACATGGGGCGTCCGCACCGCGGGCAGACGGGCACGAGCTCGGAGGGGATGGCCATATCCCGCTCCTCGGCGACCATGCGCCGCACCTGCGCCTCGTTGTCATACGTTTCCTGATGGCAGGGCAACGAGCACTGCCAAAGGCCGTAGTCGCCTTGCGTGTAGAAGAGGCGATCCTTCTCGAACCCCGCCTTCTGGAAGCAGTGGTCCACGTTCGTGGTGATCACGAAGTAGTCACGGCCATCCACCAACGCGCGCAGCCGCTGATACGTGGGCCCAGGAGGATCGACGTAGCGGTTGTAGAAGATGTGGCGCGCCCACCATGCCCACGTGATCTCCGGCGTCGGGAAGGGATAGAAGCCCCCCGAGTACATATCGGCGATGCCATAGCGCTCGGCAAAGTCGCCGAAACAGCGCTCGAAGCGCTCGCCCGAGTACGTGAGTCCCGCGGCAGTGGAGAGGCCCGCTCCCGCGCCGATGACCACGGCGTCGGCGTCATCGAGCATCTCCGCGAGCCGCCGAACGCCGCGCCGGACATCCGATGTTCGCGAGCTAAAGAAACCGCTCATAGATGGCATAGTCATCATCCTTGAACACATTGAAGACCACGTCGATCGGCTTCGCCGCATCGCCATGCGCTTGCCGCCACTCCCCTACGGTGGCAATCGCCACCTCAGCGGCCTCATCCTGCGGATAGCCGAACTCGCCGGTGGAGACGCAGCAAAAGGCGATGCTCGCAAGGTCCCTCTCAGCCGCCGCGTCGAGGCAGCTGAGATAGCAGGAAGCGAGGAGCGCGCGATCCGTCGGCGTGGGAGCGCCGCGCACCACGGGCCCCACGGTGTGGATCACGAAGCGGCTGGGGAGGTTGAAGGCCGGCGTGACCTTCGCGTGGCCCGGGGGCTCCTCGTGCCCCTGCTTGGCCATGAGCTCAGCGCACGCGAGGCGCAGCTCGACGCCGGCGAACGTGTGGATCGCGTTGTCGATGCAGCCGTGGTTGGGATAGAAGCACCCCAACATCTGGCTATTGGCGGCGTTCACGATGGCGTCCACCGCGAGCGTGGTGATGTCTCCTTGCCAGAGATAAAGATGCGGGGCCCTCGGTTCGAGCTCGCGGTAATCGGCCACGCCCCTCTCACAGAGGAGATCCTGCAGGTAGGCGTCTTGGATGCGCAAGTACTCATCGCTCACGGGCCTCGGCGGGCGCACGTTGGCGAGCACCCGGTAGAGATGCCACTTCCCCTCGGGATCGTCGGGGATCGCGAGGTCGCGGTACCTCAGATCTTCGGCAAGCAGTGCTCGTATGAGCCAAAGGAGCCGCTCCCCTTGGCTTTGCGGTTTCGCATTCATCGATGGACTTCCAGGATCTCCTCGCGATACCTCTTGCCCCACTCCTCCATTGACTTCAGCACCGGCTCGAGGGTGCGGCCGAGGTCGGTGAGCGAGTACTCCACGCGGGGCGGGACCTCGGGGAAGACCTCGCGGTGGACGAGGCCGTCGGCTTCGAGCTCGCGAAGGCTCGAGGTGAGGACCTTCTGGGAGACGCCGTCGAGGTCGCGGTGGAGCTCGTTGAAGCGCCAGGGGCGCCTGAGGAGGTTTCGGATGATGAGGAGCTTCCATTTGGAGCCGATGAGGGCGACCGTGAGGGCAACCGGGCACTCGGGCGGGTTCTCGGGATCGAAGGCCATGGGAGCTCCCCTTCCGACGCGTCTAGCTCGACGCTTCCCAAGTATCCATACGGCGCTTTCGGCTGCCAGTAGTTACTTCGAAGTGCGTACTTGTGGGATTTCGATGGGACGGGAGACTAGGGGCATTCTCCCATCGAGCCGAAGGAGGCCCCATGTCCCTCAAAGACTTCGCATCCTTGTCCCACGCCTACGCTCCGGAGGCTGCCTGCGGGGCGGCCGACAAGCCCGCAGCCTGTGGGGCGGCCGACAAGCCCGCTGCGTGCGGCGCGTCGGACAAGCCCTCGGCGTGCGGTGCGTCGGACAAGCCCGCCGCCTGTGGTGCCGCGGACAAGCCCGCGGCGTGCGGCGCTGCGGACAAGTAGATCCCGGTGGAGCGAGCCCCTCTGATAGGAGAGCCCTTCGCCTTCCAGTGGCACATCACGGACGTCTGCGACCAGCGCTGCAAGCACTGCTACCTCTACGCGGAGGACGTCGCGAGACGGTCGTCCGAGATGAGCTGGAGCCAAATCGAGCGGACCTTCGCCCGGATCCTCGAGTTCTGCGAGGCCTTCGGGCGAAGGCCCTATTTCTATCTCACCGGCGGCGACCCGATCCTCCACCCCGACTTCTGGCGGCTCCTCGCCCTCGTCCACGAGGGTGGCTACGGCGTGACGGTGATGGGCAACCCCTTCCACCTCACGGAGGATTCCGTCGCCCGGATGCGCGATCTCGGCGTGCTCCGCTACCAGCTCTCGCTGGACGGCCTCGAGGCTACCCACGACTGGTTTCGCAAACCCGGCTCCTTCCGGGCGACCCTCGAGGCGATTGGGAGGCTCAAGGCAGGCGGCATCCGCGCCATCGTCATGACCACCGTCTCCGCGGCGAACGCAGACGAGATACCCGAACTCGTCGACGTCGTCGTCGAGGCGGGGGCGGACGTCTTCGCCTTCTCGCGCTACTGCCCGACCTCCGAGGACAAGGACGTGGGCATCGCGCCCGCGCGCTATCGGGAGCTCCTCGCCGCCTCAGACGAGCGCTTCAGCTGGCACGAGGCCCACGGCGCCGAGACCTACTTCAACAAGAAGGACCACCTCTGGACTCTCTATGACTATGAGACCGGCGCCTTCTCGCTCGACGACCAGCCCGATGACGAGCTCGTCCACGGCGGCTGCCATTGCGGCGACTGCCACCTCACCATCACCTCGGAGGGCGACGTCATGGCCTGCCGCCGGGTGGCGGGAAGCGTCGTCGGCAACGTCTTCGAAGAGAGGCTCGAGGACCTCTGGCTCGGCCCCTTCGAGCACTTCCGCGAGCTCGGCGCCTTCGAGAAGTGCGCGAGCTGCGAGCTCCTCAGGTTCTGCCGCGGCTGTCCCGCCGTCGCCATGGGCACGTCGGGGAGCTTCTACGCACCGGACCCGCAGTGCTGGAAGGCCGCAGAACCCGTATCCGCATCCGAGCCGATGCCCGCTTGAGAGGAGCACCATGGACGCCGCCACCTGCCTGCAGAAGGTCGCCCTCGTGGGCGTCGTCTCCTACGCCACCGTGGACGCTTCGGGCGCGCCCCAGGTTCGCCTCGTGAGC
>CANPVI010000169.1 GCA_947581665.1 uncultured Atopobiaceae bacterium
ACCTTGGTGGCGATGACCACGTCCCCGCGCGGGACGCCGAGGTCCCTGAGCGCCCGGCCGAGGTACTCCTCGCTCGTGCCGTGGCTGTAGACGTTGGCCGTGTCGAAGAAGTTGATGCCGAGGTCGATGGCGTGCCTCACGACCTCGCGCGTAGCGTCGGAGTCGATGGTCCAGGCGAGCCAGTCGTCCTTGGGATCCCCGAAGCCCATGCAGCCGAGGCAGATCTTCGAGACTTCGATGTCGGTGGGTCCGAGCTTGGCGTAGCGCATGAGGTTCCCTTCCTCCGCGGTGTCTGATTGTCTCCCCTCCGCGACTCAACAATAGAATTTCGTTCTCTAATGTACAATTCGATTGCTACTCACTAACAGTAGATCTGCTTATGCATGTTGAGGGGAGGATGCCTTTGCTGCCGAAGCGACTCGAGTACTTCTGCGCGGTGTGCGAGCTCGGCAGCTTCACGCAGGCCGCCGAGGAGCGCTTCGTGTCGCAATCCGCCGTCTCCCAGCAGGTGAGGGCCCTTGAGGCCGAACTCGGCGTGGAGCTCCTGGAGCGGAGGGGCCGCGGCTTCTCCCTCACGGCCGCCGGGCAGGTCCTCTACCAGAAGGGGTCGCGTATCCTCTCCGAGCTTGCCGACCTGCGCCTCGAGGTGGAAGGCATCGCCAACGGGCACGCCACGAGCCTCACCGTCGGCTACCTCAACCGCTACGACGGCTGGGAGGTCCAGGAGGCGGTGGCCGCCTTCGCCGCGCGCCACCCGCACATCGAGGTCAATGCCATCGCGGGCAGCCACGACGAGCTCTACCACCTTGTCACGCGGGGAGAGGCGGACCTCCTCTTCAACGACCGGCGCCGCGAGCTCTCGGAGGACTTCGTCAACGTGCACCTCACGACGGGATACGCCTACGTGGAGCTTTCCGAGATCGACCCTCTCTCGAAGCGCGACGCCGTGTCGGTCGCGGACCTGAAGCACCGATGCGCCATCCTCATCGCCGCGCCCGAGATGGCGGAGGTGGAGCGCACCTACTATCGCGACCGCCTGAACTTCGACTGCGAGTTCCTCTTCGTCGAATCCCGCGAGGAGGGGCGCATGCTCGTGGCGGGAAACCACGGTTTCATGCCCGTGGAGATGCGCGAGGAGGCCGGGGCCACGGGCACCGTCGTGAGGCGCGTCCCGCTCGTGGGCGCCGACGGGCGGCAGGCGTCACGGGACTACTACGCCTTCTGGCTGAAGGGCAGGACGAACCCGCTCGTAGAGGAGTTCGCGGAAATACTTACGGGGCTCTTCGCATGATGCATCGCATGACGCAGATGTTGCCGATGCCGGACAAATCCCCGAGGCGCGCCCTTCCCGCTACCTCGCTTGGAGGCCCGAGAGCGCGAGCGCGAACATGCCGAGGAAGGTGCGCTCGCGCTCGTTTGCCACATGGATGAGCGCGGGGGCGAAGGCGGCGGCCATGTGCTTTTCCACCTCGACTTTGAGCGCCTCCATGTCGGGGACCATGTCCATGGCCACGAAGCAGGCCTCGGGCGCCACGAGCGAGGAGGCGGCCACGATGTGCGCCATCGCCACCTGCGTCATGGCCTCGGGGCTCCACGCGCGCGATTCGACGTCCTCGGGGAGGCTGTAGAGCTGCTGGATGGCCTTGATCTCGCCCGCGTAGCCCTTATAGCCCTTCACGAGCCTGCCGCCCACGATGGTGCCCGCGCCGCCCACGACGTGTCCCGCGTGCTGCACGAGGAGCGTCACGTTCTCGTAGTCGCCCTGCGAGACGTAGCACCCCACGCACGCGGCGTTCGCGTCGTTTTCCACGAAGGTGGGCACGCCGAAGCGCGCCTCGATCTTGCCCGCGAGGTCGTAGGGCGCGAGCTTTCGCCACGGGAGCATCGCCGTCCCGTCCTGCACGATGCCGGGCACCGCGATGCCGATCGCATCGAGGCTCGCCACGTCAAGCTCCCCGCAGGCGAGCGTGGCGATGAGATCCCTCGCGTCGTGGTAGCGAAGTGCCCCTTTGACGACGCGTCCGCTCTTCTCGACCGCGTCATGCTCGTAGAGCCGCCATTCGAGGCGCGCTCCCGTGCTCAGGTTCCGAAGGAGGATGACGAGCACCTTCGAGACGCGCGCGAGGTCGAGGAGCGGCTCGAGCGCGATCCTCTCCCCCGCCGGATCCGGCTCGTCGATCTCCTGCTCGAGCGCGTCCATCACGAGGCGGAAGGCTCCGAGCGCGTCGTAGGTGCCGAAGGTCTTCGCCGGCACCTCGAAGACGGGGATGCCCGGGAAGGCCCTCACGGCGCGATCGCGCAGGTAGCCCACCTGCGGCGCGAGCATCACGCAGGCGTAGCCCTCGTCCGTGCGACGCGCCTCCTCGATCGCGCGCTCGAGCCCCTTCGCCTCGAAGACGTAGTCCTGATGGAAGCGCTCGGCCGTGCGCGTGAGCTCATCGGCGAACATCGTCGTCGTGAGACCGCCCGAGCAGCAGAGCAGCACCTTCGTGGACTTGGGGTGCTCGAGCCGCTCGAGCACGTCGCGCATCTCGCCGAAGAGCTCCTGCGCGCGGACGAGGTCGAGCATCTCGAAGTGCAGGTGGAAGGCGGGATCGTCCTCGTGGCCCTTCCGCACGATGCGGAACTCCACGATGTTCGCCGCATCGGCGCCGAGGTCGTAGACGTTGATGGCGCCCTTGGCCTGCCCAGTCTCGATCTCGAGCCCGCACGCCACGGGCCCCCCGCCTCGATGCTCCGTGACCTTGCCGGAAAGCCCCTGCTCGAGCACCCAGGAGATAAAGGATTCAGAGAGCTCAGTCATGTGCGCTCCAAGCATGTCGACGTCAAACGATAGTGGGTCCAAAAACCAGTGCGAGGAGTTCGATGGAGTCATCGTTTTCCCGGTAAATGATCACAAAACCGGCTACCGGAGAAATCCGAATGCCTGAACCGAAGCGCTCGACGAGACTCGCTCTGGGAATGGGACTCCCGATGGAGGGAAACTGCGCGAGCGTGAGGATCCTCCGCCTTATCTTTTGGTAGGCGGTCTTGGAGAAAACCTCGTGAAGCTGCTCCGCGAAGAGGTTCGTGAAGACAACCGTGCGCTTCGCGCGATCGTCCTCACCCATCATGGGTCTCTTCTTCGAACTTCGCCTCTACGCGAGCGAACAAGCCCTCCAGATCATCGGAAACGCGCCCAGCTTCAGCTTCCTCGAGCCCCTGCTCGACGGATCTTGCGAGACGCTCCTCAAAGGCCGCTTCCTCCCTCTGCCGGCGCACGTATGCCTCGAAGGACTCCTCCGTGGCGAAGATATAGGCACCTTCCCCATGCTCGGTGATGCGCACGATGCTTTCCTTCGCGGCGTCCTTCACCTTGCCCGGGTTCCTGAGCAAGGTAGTGAGTGGCAGAATGGGTTCCATGCGATCTCCAATCTGATATTACTACGTAATACTACCTGATTGTAGAATCGTTGCCCATCAAAGCCATGGTCCCCTGTGCATGGGATGGGTTGCGAAGTGCGCCACTCACGCCACCACCGAGCATTCACAGCCTCTCTACGAAACCGCGCTCGCACCCGTCTGCTCTGAGCTCTCGCGCTCCACGCGCGCGCCCTCGATCACGCCGAGCGCGACGAGCGCGTTCCAGATGCCGCCCGCGTCGCAGGCGTCACTCACGAAATCGGCGTGGGCCTTCACCTCGTCCGATGCGTTTCCCATCGCCACGCCGATGCCCGCCGTCTCGAGCATGGGGATGTCGTTCGCGCCGTCGCCGAAGGCGATCGTCTCCTCGGGCGAGATCCCGAGCCGCTCGAAGTACGCCTCCATCGCGCGCCGCTTGCCACCGCCCTCTTGGATGATATCCACCGCCGTGGGCTCCCAACGCTTGGTGATGAGGTGGTTCGTGAGCGCCTGGATGCGCTCGTCCTCCTCAGGCGCGGCGTTGAGCACGAACTGGTAGATGGGGCGATCG
>CANPVI010000170.1 GCA_947581665.1 uncultured Atopobiaceae bacterium
CATGTACATGGCCGTCGGCGCGGGCCTGCCCAAGTTCCTGAACATCCCGGGCGAGAACCTCCCCGGCGTCTTCTGCGCCAACGAGTACCTCACCCGCGTGAACCTCATGAAGGCGAACAAGTTCCCCGAGTACGACACCCCCACCAAGCACGGCAAGCACGTCCTCGTCTTCGGCGGCGGCAACGTCGCGATGGACGCGGCGCGCACGGCGCTTCGCCTTGGCGCGGACAAGGTCATCCTGGCCTACCGCCGCACGAAGGCCGAGATGCCGGCTCGTCTGGCCGAGGTGCACCACGCCGAGGAGGAGGGCGTGGAGATCATGGAGCTCGTGAACCCGCTCGAGTTCATCGCCGATGAGAGCGGCTTCGTCTCCAAGGTGCGCCTGCAGCGCATGGAGCTCGGCGAGCCGGACGATTCCGGTCGTCGTCGCCCGGTGCCCGTGGAGGGCTCGGAGTTCGAGATCGACTGCGACCTCGCCGTCACCGCCATCGGCACGAACGCGAACCCGTTCGCTGGCATGGCGGGCGACGTCGAGCTCAACCGCTGGGGCTACATCGAGACCGACGCCGATGGCCGCACGTCCAACCCGAAGATCTGGGCTGGCGGCGACATCGTCACCGGCGCGGCCACCGTCATCCTCGCCATGGGTGCCGGCAAGCAGGCCGCCGCGAGCATCAAGGAGACGTTGCTCGGCGAGCAGTCCTAGCTGACGCTTCGGTTTTCCATAGCACGTTCGGAACCGCCCGCGCTATCCCCGCGGGCGGTTCTTTCTATTCCGCTCGCACGCCGCAGAGCGCCTACAGCCGCCCGCGATGTGGCACGGAGCGCCCTCGGCCGCCTTTTTCTCCGCGTAGCCCTCTCGGCCGCCCCTCCGATCTGCCGCGTAGCCCTCTCCGCCGCCCAAAAACGCCCCCTTCGCCTCCCAGAAGTGGCACGGAGGGCCCTCCGCCGCCCTTTCGGGGCGAAAGAGAGGGCTCCATGCCAGATCGGAGGGGCGGCCGAGAGGGCTCCATGCCAAAAAGGGCGGCCGAGAGGGCTAGGTGGCAGGAGAGGAGCGAAAGACGGAGCGGTGGCGGGCGGCCGAGAGGGCTCCATGCCAGATGGAGAGGGCGGCGGAGGGAGTTGCGCGCCAAGCACCATTCGCTTCTGGGCATTGCCATGGGCCCGAGCGTGCGCGCAAGGGAAAGGGGTTAAGGTAGTGCGAGGTACGGACCTCCACTCCACCTCGAGAGAAGGATGCGGCATGAAGAAACCGACTGCGCTCACGATCGCGGGAAGCGACACCTCCGGCGGTGCTGGCATTCAGGCCGACCTCAAGACCATGACGCTGAACGGCATCTTCGCGATGAGCGCCATCACCGCGCTCACGGCGCAGAACACCACGGGCGTCACCGGCATTTTCGACGTGACGCCCGAGTTCCTCGCGCAGGAGATCGACGCGGTCTTCGAGGACATCCGCCCCGACGCGGTGAAGGTGGGCATGGTCTCCGCGGCGCCGCTCATCGAGGTCATCGCCGAGCGCCTCACGCGCTACGAGGCGAAGAACATCGTGGTGGACCCCGTGATGGTGGCCACGAGCGGCGCGAAGCTCATCTCAGATGACGCCATCGTCACCCTCATTACGCGTCTTCTCCCGCTCGCGACGGTGATCACGCCGAACATCCCCGAGGCGGAGGTCCTGCTCGGGCGTGAGGAGCAAATCCGCAGCGAGCGGGCCATGGAAGCCGCGGCGCGCGAGATCGGCGAGACGATCGGTTGCGCGGTGCTCGTGAAGGGCGGCCACCAGACGGCCGACGCGAACGATCTCCTCTACGACCCCGCGACCGGCGCCCACACGTGGTTCCGCGGCGAGCGTATCGACAATCCGAACACCCACGGCACCGGCTGCACACTCTCGAGCGCCATCGCCGCGAACCTCGCCAAGGGCTTTGACCTCGCCGAATCCATCCGTCGCGCGAAGGATTACATTTCCGGTGCCCTCGCCGCCATGCTCGACCTCGGCGCCGGCTCCGGTCCTATGGACCATGCCTTCGCGTTGAGTGGCAAATACGTTGAGCTCGCATGATGGGTCGATGCTGCGGCACGATCTTTTGCCCGAACGTGCCCGCTCGCGGTGAATCCCGGAAGGATGCGCGGCAAGCGGGTACGCTCGGACCGAGCAGAAAATGAGCTCTACCTCGCGTTTTGCGCGAAGTAGCGCGATTCTTCACTCATTCCGAGGAGGGCCGTCTACCGCGCACGCTTCGCTTAGCACCGTAGACGGCCCTCCTCGGTGAAAAGAATTCGGAAAGAGCTTCCTGTACTAACCCGCGACGCTCCGCGTCGATGCTCCTCGTATATTCAGTGATGAAGGCGATGCAGGTTCTCGATCGAGCCGTAGCGCCTTCGCCGCAGTCCGGATGGGACCGCGGCACTAGGGCAGAGGGCGCCTGATGCTCCTTGGGGATAGGCCCCGTAATCATAGGCTGGCGCCTCTGGCCCCGGGCGGGACGCGAATAGGGCTGGATGGCTTTGGTGTCGGATGTCCAACGAGGCTGCGTTGCCGGGACCCGGAGGAGAACCTCTGCTGTGGGAACTCGCGGTAAGGGGGAGGCCTTGAACTACGTAGGGATAGACATCGCCAAGAGGCTGCACGTCGCCGCGGTGGTGGATGCCACCGGGAAGGTCGTGGGACCGCCCTTCCCCTTCGCCAACGACGAGGACGGCTTCGAGTCGCTCCTCGCATGGCTCTCCGGGCTGGGGATCGGGTGCGAGGGGACCCTCGTGGCCATGGAGTCCACCGCCCACTACTGGGTGCCGCTCTGGGCGTGGCTCGACAGGAGGGGGTTCGGCCAGGCAGTCGTGAACCCGATACTCACGGAGGCCTACCGCAAGGCCCACACCGTAAGGAGGACGAAGACCGACTCGGCCGACGCCGTCACGATCGCCGACTTCGCGCGCTTCCAGGGCCTCTGCCCCCAGAGGGTCTCGCCCGAGGAGGTCGAGGGCCTGCGCTCGCTCACCCGCTACAGGGCCGAGCTCGTCCGCCAGCGGACCGCCCTGAAGAACCGCGCCGCCGCCCTGACGGACAGGCTCTTCCCCGAGCTCCCGGGGCTGTTCAACAGCTCCGTCTGCGCCACCCTGAGAGCGGTTCTCACGCAGCTCGGGTCGGCCTCCCGGGTCGCCTCCACCGACATCAGGAGGATCTCCAGGGTGGTCTCGGAGGCAAGCGGAGGCAGGTACGGCAGGGAGAAGGCCGAGGAGATCAAGGCGGCCGCGAGGCGCTCGGTGGCCCCCGGCTGGGCCGAGGAGGCCCTCTGCTTCGAGGTGGCGAGCGTCCTCGCGCTCGTCGAGTTCATGGACCGGCGGATCGCGGACGTCGAGGCCAAGGTCGCCGAGGTCGCCGACGCGGAGCTCTACGGGCTCCTGCAGACGATCCCCGGCGTCGGACCCGTCAACGCCGCGACGATCATGGCCGAGATCGGCGACCCGGAGAGGTTCCCCGACCCCAAGAAGCTGTTCGCGTACTCGGGCATGGACGCGTCGGTGTCGGACTCCGGCGAGTCCGTCGGCAGGGGCGGGAGGCACATGACCAAGCGCGGCTCGGCCTACCTCAGGTTCGCGCTCATGACATCCGCCGACGCCGCCAGGAGGGCCGACCCTTACTTCGGCGACTACTACGACGCCATGAAGGCCAGGGGCAAGCACCACTACGTGGCCGTCTCGGGGGTGGCCAGGAAGCTCTGCGGGGTCGTCCTCGCCGTCATGAAGGAGAGGCGTCCCTACGAGAGGAGGCCGTCCGTCCAATCGGTCGAGGCGGGGACGGCCACCTGATCGAAGTTCACGGCCGAGGTGTCTGGCGCCCCACGGTCCAGCCGTGGGGCCGAACGCGCATGCCGTTCCCTCGCATGACGGGAGAAGTCGGCGAAGCCAGAATTCATGCTTGACAAGATATAGCTGGTCTAT
>CANPVI010000171.1 GCA_947581665.1 uncultured Atopobiaceae bacterium
GATGGCCTCCTTGTTCGGCACGGGGAGCGCGCCCGGAAGCCCGAGGCAGACGGGGCAGACGTTCGCGTTCGGCTCATCGTCATGCGAGAGCTTGCAGCCGCAGAACATCTTCGTCTCGAGCGTGGTGAGCTCGGTGTGCACCTCGAGGCCGATCACGGCCTCCCAGTCGCGAAGCACCTCGGAAAGCGTCTTCATCAGAGCTCGCCCCCCTTCCCGGCGCACGCCGGCGCCACGGAGCCCTCGGCCTCGAAGGCCCGCTCTATGGCGCGCGCGAAGGTGAGGAGGCGCCGATCCTTGAACGCGGGGCCCTGGAGCTGCACCGCAAGGGGCATGCCGCTTTCCGGCCCCGGCCCCACGGGCACGGAGATGGAGCCGTTGCCGGCGATGTTGCTCGAGATGGTGAACATGTCGGAGAGGTACATCTCCGTGGGGCTCGAGATCTCGCCGAACTTGAACGCCGTGCGCGGCGCCGACGGGAAGAGCAGCACGTCGGCGCGCTCGAACGCCTTCGCATAGGAGCGCGTGATGAGCGTGCGCGCCTGCTGCGCCTTGTAGTAGTAGCGGTCGTAGACGCCCGAGGAGAGGAGGTAGGCGCCGAGCATCTGACGACGTTTGGCCTCGGCGCCGAAGCCCTTCGCGCGGCTCTTCTCGCTTTGCTCCGCGAGCGTGGCACAGCCGGGCTCCTGATAGCCGTAGCGCACGCCGTCGAAGCGCGCGAGGTTCGAGAACGCCTCGCAGGGGCCGATCACGTAGTACGCGGCGATGGAATCGTCGATGTGGGGAAGCGCCACCTCGAGGATCTCCGCGCCCTGGTCCTCGAGCGCCTTCGCGGCTGCCCGCACGGCCGCGCGCACTTCATCCGAGATGCCCTCGGCCTCGGAAAGCGCCGGCACGAGGCCCACCTTCAACCCCTCGACGCCATCCTCGAGGTGCTCGAGGAAGTCCACCGGGCACTCCTGGCTCGTAGAGTCCATGGGGTCCGCCCCCGGGCCCATGAGCGCGTTCATGGCCATCGCCACGTCCTCCACGCGGCGCCCGAAGGGCCCCACCTGGTCGAGCGAGGAGCCGAACGCCACGATGCCGTAGCGGCTCACCGCGCCGTAGGTGGGCTTCAGGCCCACGACCCCGCAAAACGCCGCCGGCTGGCGGATGGAGCCGCCGGTGTCGGAGCCGAGCGAGAGCGTGACCTCGCCCGACGCCACGCTCGCCGCAGATCCTCCCGAGGATCCGCCGGGCACGCGCTCCGTGTCCCAGGGATTCGCGGTCTTTCCGAAGTAGCTCGTCTCGGTGGAGGAACCGAAGGCGAACTCGTCCATGTTGGCCTTGCCCATGGGAAGGCACCCGGCGTCGATCATGCGCTGGACGCATGTGGCCGTGTAGGGCGATTCGTAGTCTTCGAGCATCCGCGAGCCGCAGGTCGTGCGGCTGCCGATGAGGTTCATGTTGTCCTTCACGGAGAGCGGCACGCCCGCGAGCGGCGGCAGCGCCTCCCCCTTCGCACGCGCCTCGTCGAGCTCGCGCGCCCGGCTGAGGGCAAGCTCCTCACTCACCTGCAGAAGCGCGTGGATCTCTCCGTCGCGCGCGGCGATGGCGTCGAGCGAGGCGCGCGCCACCTCCTCCGCGGAGAAGTCCCCCGCAGCCACACCACGGGCGATCTCGGCCGCGCTCAGCGCGTCGAAGCAGCTCATGAGAGCCCCCCTCCGCCGAGGATGGAGGGCACGCGGAAGAAGCGGTCGTCGGTGGCGTGCGCGTTCTCGAGCGCGGATTCGAGATCGAGCCCGGGCTTCTCCACGTCGTCGCGCATCACGTCGGAGAGATCGCCGATGGGGTGGAACGTGGGCTCCACGCCCTCAGGATCGAAGTCCACGATCGGCTGGAGCAGCGCGACGGCGTCGTTCATGTAGGCCGTCATCTCGCGCAATTCCTCGTCATCGAGGCCGATGCGCGCGTACTCGGCGATCGCGCGCACGTCATGTTCAGAAAGCGCCATGGGATTCCCTCCAAGCGAAACAGCTCCGGCCATTGTAGGGAACCGGGTTTACGAGAATGTGACAGGCCGACGCACCGGGGGGAGCGGGGACGCGCATAGTCTCCGCCTCCGAAAGGTTTTCGCGGCAAGACAAAAGAACCGTCCCTCTTGCCTTGCATAGCCACACTCTCCTTCCGCCGCGTAGCCACTTTTTCGGTGCGGCGGAAGTCTTTGGGCCTCCGTGAGTGGCCAAAATCGCGCGAAGATGGGGTGCACCAGAGTGCCGCAGCGTCAAACAAGATCCTTGTACTGCCCGTAGCCTTCCGCGTCGAGCTCGGAGAGGGGGATGAAGCGCAGGGCGGCGGAGTTGATGCAGTAGCGCACCGTCGTGGGGCTCTCGGGATCGTCGTCGAAGACGTGGCCGAGGTGCGAATCGCCGGCGCGGCTGCGCACCTCTTGGCGCACCATGCCGTGGCTCGTGTCGCGCTTCTCGCGCACGACGTCGGCCTCCACGGGGCGGGCGAACGCGGGCCAACCGCAGCTCGAGGCGAACTTGTCCCGCGAGGAGAAGAGCGGCTCGCCGGTGACCACGTCCACGTAGAGCCCGGGCTCGTCGAAGTCCCAGAACTCGTTTCGGAAGGGCGGCTCGGTGGCGGCCTCCTGCGTCACCTTGCGTTGGGCGTCAGTGAGGCGCGCGGCGATCTCCTCATCCGCAGGCCGCTCGTAGGCACCGGGATCGATGGTGCCCCTCGCGAGGGCGTCGACGAGCGCGAAGGGGACGTGGCAGTAGCCGCCGGGATTCTTCTCGAGGTAGTCCTGGTGGTAGTCCTCGGCGGGGAAGAAGTTCTCGAGCGGCTTCAGCTCCACCGCGAATCGCGGATGGCGCCTGCGCTCGACGGCCGCCACACGCTCCACGACCTCGGCACTCTCCTCGTCGCCGGGCGCCCAGTAGATGCCGGCTTGGTACTGCGTGCCGATGTCGTTTCCTTGGCGATTCGCGGTTTCGGGGTTGATGGCCACGAAGAAGGCGAAGAGGAGCTTCTCGAGCGAGGTGTGCGCGGGGTCAAAGACCACCTTCACCGTCTCGCGAAAGCCGGTCTTCCCGCTGCACACGCGCTCGTAGGTGGCGTCGACCTCTCCCGTGCCATTCGCGTAGCCCGCCTCGGTGCCCACGACGCCTGGCATGCGGCGCATGAGGTAGTCCATGCCCCAGAAGCAGCCGCCTGCGAGGTAGATGGTCTTCGTGGCTTCCATGGGCCTCCTCCGCTTCCGTGATGACGATCTCACCGAGCGAATTGTTCCCCTTCGCTCGCACAATCAAAAGCAAAGCGACCCTGCGCGAGGGTCATCCTAGGTTTATCATCAAAGAGCATATAAAAGCGCCGAACCACGAGAGATGGTCGGCGAAATCCCGCCCAGGGGCGAAAGGAGATCCTCTATGGCAGAGATCATTGATGTCTACGGTCGCGAAGTCCTCGACTCGCGCGGCAACCCGACCGTTGAGGTTGAGGTAACGCTCATCGACGGCAACGTCGGCCGTGCCATCGTTCCCTCCGGCGCCTCCACGGGCGACTTCGAGGCCGTTGAGCTTCGTGACGACGATCCCAAGCGCTATGACGGCAAGGGCGTTTCCAAGGCCGTCGAGCATGTGAACAACGAGTGCGCCAACGCCATCGTGGGCCTCGACGCCGCCAACCAGCGCACCGTCGACGCGGCCCTCCTCGCCGCCGACGGCACCGACAACAAGGGCAACCTCGGCGCCAACGCCATCCTCGGCTGCTCGCTGGCCGTGGCGCGCGCTGAGGCCGAGAGCCTCGGCCTTCCGCTCTACAACTACCTCGGTGGCGTGAACGCGCACGTGCTCCCCACCCCGATGATGAACATCCTCAACGGCGGCGTGCACGCCGACAACAACGTGGACTTCCAGGAGTTCATGATCATGCC
>CANPVI010000172.1 GCA_947581665.1 uncultured Atopobiaceae bacterium
GCTGCTACCTCTGGAAGGGCGCCGACGGCGAGATCCTCTACGTGGGCAAGGCCAAGAACCTGCGCGCGCGCATGCGCCAGTACGTGAACCTCGAGGACGAGCGGGCGAAGATCCCGCTCCTCATGGCCGAGGTCGAATCCTTCGACTACCTCACCGTGGCCTCCGAGCACGAGGCGCTGCTTTTGGAGATGAACCTCATCCAGAAGTACCACCCGCGCTACAACGTGTCCTACACCGACGACAAGTCCTACCCCTTCATTGCCATCACCGAGGGCGACGTCTTTCCCGCCATCAAGTACACGCGTGAGCGCCACAAGCCCAAGACCCGCTACTTCGGGCCCTACACCGACGCGCGGAGCGCCCGCGCGGCCATCGACGTGGTGCGCAAGGTGTGCCCGCTTTGTGTGGCCACTTGCGCCGAGTGGAAGCGCCTGAAACGTCGCCTCGACGCGCATCCCGAGGACGAGGACGTGGTGGAGCTCGCGATGGCGGCCACGGGCAGGCCCTGCTTCGACTTCCACGTGGGCCGCGGTCCGGGCCCCTGCGCGGGGGAGATCAGCCCAGAGGCCTACGCCGAGAACGTCGCCGTGGTGGAGGGCCTCCTGAAGGGCCAGCGAGCGAAGCTCATCTCCGCGCTCGACGACGAGATCGCCGACGCGGCTGCCTCGCTCGACTTCGAGCGCGCCGCGCGCTACAAGAAGCGCCTCGACGCGGTGCGGGGGCTCGAGGATCGCCAGCAGGTGATCCTCGAGGCGCATGTCGACGCGGATGTCGTGGGGATCTTTCGCGAGGAGACCATCTGCGGGGTGTGCGTGCTCGCCATGCGCGAGGGGCGCGTGTCGCGCTCGGTGGAGTTCGTGCTGGACAAGGGCCTCGACATCGAGGAGGCCGAGCTCGCGGGCGGCTTCCTCAAGCGCTACTACCGCCAGACGAACGACGTGCCGCGCGCGGTGGAGGTGCCGTGGCTCCCGGATGACGCCGAGGCCATCGAGCAGTGGCTCACCGAGAAGCGGGGGAGCAAGGTCCAGCTCCACGTGCCCAAGCGCGGCGCGCGCAAGAAGCTCCTCGACACGGCCACGCAAAACGCACGCCACTACCTCGTGCGCCACGAGGTGAGGACCGGCTACGAGGACACGCGCACGAACCAGGCGCTCCTCGAGCTCGAGAGCGCGCTCGCCCTTCCCGCGCCGCCGCTTCGCATGGAGTGCTTCGACATCTCCACCATCCACGGCAAGCACACGGTGGCCTCGATGGTCGTGTTCACGAACGGCAAACCGGACAAGTCGCAGTACCGGCGCTTCAAGATCCGCACGCCGCTCACGGAGGCGAACGACTTCCTCTCCATGAGCGAGGCGCTCTCGAGGCGCTACTCGCCCGAGCGCATGGCCGACGAGCGCTTCGGCAAGCGTCCGGACCTCCTCGTGCTCGACGGCGGAAAGCCGCAGCTCACGGCCGCGTTGAACCAGCTCGCGGACCTCGAGCTCGACGTGCCGGTCTGCGGGCTCGCCAAGGCCGACGAGGAGCTCATCGTGCCCTGGGACGACATGCCGGTGGTGCTTCCCAACGGCTCCGCATCGCTCTACCTCGTAAAACGCCTTCGCGACGAGGCGCACCGCTTCGCCATCACCTTCCATCGCGAGCTTCGCGACAAGGCGATGACGGTCTCCATCTTGGACGAGATCGAGGGCGTGGGGCCCAAGCGCAAGAAGGCACTCAGGCGCGCGTTCCCCTCGATGGCGAAGCTGCGCGCGGCCACCGAGGAGGAGATCGCGGCGGTTCCGGGCATCCCGCGCCCCGTGGCGCGCGAGGTCTACGAGACCCTCCGCGCCTGGGAACGGGAAATGTCCACCTAGGAGCCCAACGACTCTCGCACCCTGAGGAGCCGGTGGTAGATGGCCGACTTCGAGAGGGGCGGCTCGGCCTTCTGCCCGAGGTCGGCGAGCGAGAGATCTGGGTAGCGCTCGCGCAGGCGGCAGAACTCGGCGAGGGCGGCCGGCATGGCGTCGTAGCCGATCTCCTCCTTCGCGCGTTTCACGAGCGCGAGCTGGTCCTGCGCCGCGGAAAGGGCTCGGCGTTGGTTCGCGAGCTCGGCGTTCACCACGCGGTTCACGTCGTTCTTGAGCGAGCGCACCACGCGCACCCGCTCGAGGAGCATGGTCTTCGAAGATGCGCCCATGTAGGAGAGCAGGGTCGCCACGTCATCGAAGGACTTCGCGTAGACCACGAAGGCCTGGCGCCTGCGGTTGATGGAGGAGCGCACGCCCACGCTGTCGAGGATCGCCTGGATGCCAAGGGCGAGCGGCTCGCCCTCGCACACGAATTCGAGCGAGAAGTCGCCGCGCGGATCCGCCACGAACCCCGCGCCCATGAAGGCGCCGCGCAGGTACGCCGCGCGCTCCGCGGGGCCCTTCACCTGCGCCCACGGCACGCCGAGCGTCACGCCCTGCCCGAGGCTCACGACCCCCATCTCCTCGAGCGCCTCGTTCAGCCCCGGTTGCTCGGCGAGGGTGACGACGTAGGCCCTCCGCGAGCGATTGCGGGAGCGATGGAAGTTCGAATCGTGCATGGAGAGCGTCGTGCGGAGGCCGAAGACGGTGTGCATGAGCCTCAGGAACACGCGCGCAGCCGCGGGCGTTTCCGTGACGAGCACGAGCGAGTACGAGCCGTTGCTCTGGAAGGAGAGGTTGCCCGCCACCTTCGTGAGCGCGGAGAGCTCGGCGATGGCGCAGGGCCGCGTGGGCCCGTCGATGCGCGCCAGGTCCTCCTTCACCTCGGCCGTGAAGGACATCTACTCCTCCACGCTCTCGACGGCTGAGGGGGTATCCGATTGTGCGGGCGCGCCGTCCTCGGCGGTGATGAGCGGGTCGAGCTTGGCCTTCGGAAGGTCGCGATGCGAGATGCTCACGGTGTAGCCCTGGGCCTTCAGGTACGCCGCAGTGGCGTCGGCCAGCACCACCGAGCGGTGCTGGCCGCCGGAGCAGCCGACGCCGATGGAGAGATAGGACTTCCCCTCGGCCACGTAGCCGGGAAGCACCGTGTCGAGCAGGTGCTCCCACGCGCCGAGGAAGGCCCTCGTCTGATCGTGCTCGAGCACGAAATCGCGCACCTTCGCGTCCTTGCCGGAAAGCGCGCGCATCGCGGGATCCCAGAAGGGGTTGGGCAGGAAGCGCACGTCGATGAGGAGATCCGCCTCGGGCGGCATGCCGTACTTGAAGCCGAAGCTGAATACGTGGACCTCCATCATCTGCTGCGCGGAAAGCTCGGAGTAGAGCCGCTCGATCGCGCGCGTGAGCTCGGCCGGACGGAGCTCGGTGGTGTCGATCACCACGTCGGCGGCCGCGCGCACGCCCTCGAGCTGCGCGCGCTCGCGGCGGATGGCGTGGAGGTTCGATTCGCCGCCCTGCGCGATGGGATGGCGCCGGCGCGAGAGGGCGTAGCGGCGGCGCAGCACCTCGTCGGAGGCGTCGAGGAAGAGCACGGAACAGGAGATCTCATGGTCCTCGAGCTCGCCCACCTCCTCGAGCAGCTGGTCGAAGAGGCCCTGGCTTCGCAGGTCGCATACGCAGGCGAGGTGGCGGCCGATCCCGCTTTGGATGCCCACGATCTCCGCGAGGCTCAACAGCAGGCTCGGTGGAAGGTTGTCGATGACGTAGTAGCCGAGGTCCTCGAACACGTGCATCGCGTGCGTGCGGCCTGCTCCGCTCATGCCGGTGATGACCACGACGTCAGCCACGGAAAGGCTCTCATGCTGCGCGTTTGCCCGCTCTTCCACGGCCAACTCCCTTCGCTGTGCGAATGCTGCCAGTCTAAAGGATCGCCTCAACGGAAAAATGAGCCCGAAACACTTGTCAATTTCGAGCGGGACGGGTGCCCTCCACGCGCTACTATTGAGATGTCGAATGTTTTGGCCCGA
>CANPVI010000173.1 GCA_947581665.1 uncultured Atopobiaceae bacterium
CCGCGGGACACCTCCCAATTGCCGTGGGCACCTGCCTTCTGCGAATTGTCGTTCTATGCTCCGATGCCGCGAGAGCCGGAGTTTCTGACTCGGATTCCCGATTCGAGGGGCCGAAAACACAGAAAGAGTGGCCTTCGCGCCACGAAAAGACAGAAACTCCCGCCCTCACGCCAGATTTGGGCGGAATCCATGTCAGAAACTCTTGCCCTCGTGCCACCCGATGGCACGAGGCCAAGAGTTTCTGTGCTCCCCTGCCGCAAGTGCGTGTAATTCTGTGATGTTATGTAAAGTTCGAAGGGGAGGGGCGAGCACGGGAGGATGCGAGCACGGGGGATGCGAGCACGGTCGGCCATGCGAGCACGGTCGGCCATGCGAGCACGGTTGGCCATGCAAGCGCGTTCGGCCATGCAAGCGCGTTCGGCCATGCAAGCGCGTTCGGCCATGCGAGCACGGTCGGCCATGCGAGCACGGTGGGATGCGCACGCCGTCGGATACGCGAGCATGCTGCCTCTCCTGGATACGTTTGCCATGCGTAGGGGGCCAAGGTCTCGATCGAGCTCGATGCGGGAAACTCATCCACTCGCGACGGCGTGCGTGTCACCCCACGTACGCTATCGATTCGCACCATCGAGTCGCGTTGCAGAAGTAGTAGAAGGGCCACATCTCGCTTTCATCATCGAGGAAATCGAAGTCCCATGCGCCGTTTTCTTTATTGAGCACCACCCAGTGCTCCTCGTTCGTCAACGGCGCCGACGGATCGCTGATCGCCTCGTTGATCCTGCTCATCCGTTCCTCATAGGTGATGGTGGAGAAGTCATCTTCTCCGCTGAGTTCATCTCCTATAGTCGAAAAATCGGGGAAATCGATCCGCAGCAGGCATTTCGCCGTGTCGCCATCGACATCGACCTCTTCGATCCGTACGTGGAGATTTGCGACGATCGCGTCGAAAACTTGCTGGTAATCGAGACCGGAGTCAGCGTAGCTGTCGTAGTACTGCTGCATTTCCTCCCTCGCGGTGGTGTCCTCTCCGTATCCACTCGATACCTCGGCATTGCCGTCTGGGCCCAAGATTTGGCTCATATCGGCCATGTTGGGGGCGAAACGAAAACCCTTGATCCCGCTGAAGTAGCCGTTCACCCGGCGCTTTACCTGCGCCTCGTCGGAAAAGTCGAGCGGACTCACGTAATCCGGGCCACCGATGGCGGGGCCGAGGAAGGTAAACCCAGCGATGGCGGCAGCGCAGATGATGGCGATGCCAATGATGGCGTTGCGCACACCGTGCTTCTTGCGCGGTGGTTCGGCTGATGAGGCTTGCGCTGGAGTTGACGCGGGATACGGGGACGCGTTCGCGGGCGATGAATACGCGGGCGCACTTTGCGGCGCGGGCGCGCTTTGCGGCGTGGGTGCGCTTTGCGGAATAGCCCGTGGGGGAATGGGCGCCGCATGAAGAACCGGACTTCCGCACTTTGGGCAGAACCTCGCACCCGGTGTTATTTCCGCGCCGCAATTGCTGCAAAACATGATGGCTCTCCTCTGCGGGTTCGCGTGGCATCTCGATGATAGGGATCCATGGAGTCGAGGGAGCCCTCGGCGCCGCCCGCAGCCCATCTGGCTGATGCTCGGAACTGCCGTGTAACCCTGTCGGCCGCTTGCGACCGCTCGATCTCTCGTTCCTCTGCTGCCGCGTAGCCCTCTCGGCCGTCTTTTTCTCCGCTTAGCCGCCTCGGCCGCCCTCCCTTTTGGCACGTAGGCCTTTCTGCCGCTCCAAAAGGGCGGCGGAGGACGCTCCGTGCCACTTCTGAGGTACGGAGAGGGCTTCTTTGGGCGACAGAGGCCGCTACGTGGCAAAGAATGAGGGCGGCCGAGAGGCCTATGCGGATGAAAAGGCGGCTGAAACCTCTACGTGGCATACGCAAGACGGCCGAGAGTGCTCCGCGACATGCGATCAGAGGCGATGAGGAATGCGTGGGCGGCTGAGGACACCATATGGTAAGCAACGGGGCGGCTGAGAGCCCTAGGTGGCAGGCGTGGGCAGGCTTAGACGGCAGGACTAGGTGGGCAGGCCTGGGTAGGCGCGGGCAGGCGTGCGCAAGCGCAGGCAGGCGCGGGCATATGCGGGTGGCAGGCATGAAAGAACAGGCCCCCTTCCGCGAGATGCGAAAAGGGGCCTGCGAGCGTATCGAAGGGCCTGCGAGCGTATCGAAGGGCCTCGCGTGGGCGCCGGCGGTTAGTAGATCGTGAAGCCGCCGTCCACGACGAGGTCCTCGCCGGTGATCATGTTCGACTCCGCGCAGGAGAGGAAGAGCACCGCTGCGGCGATCTCGTCGGTCTCGGCAAAGCGATGGGCCGGGATGGCGCGGATCATGTTCTCCTTCACCTCGCCCTGCCAGGCCTTTTCGCCCATGTAGGTGTTCACGACGGTGGGGGCGACGCCGTTCACGTTGATGCCGTACTCGGCCCACTCGAGCGCGCAGACCTTGATCATGCCCACGACCGCGGCCTTGCTCATCGTGTAGCCCACGTGCTCGTTGATGGCGATGAAGTCGGCTTGGGAGGTGACGCAGACGATCTTGCCGCCGCGACCCTGCTTGATCATCTGGTTCGCCACGGCCTGGCACACGCGGAAGACGCCGATGGCGTTCACGTTGATGTGCTTCTCGATGGTGGCGATGGAGATGTCCTTCGCGGGGGCGAGGTGCACATAGCCGGGCATGGCGGCGAGCACGTCTACGCCGCCGAGGCGCTCGACGACCGCGTTCACCATGGAGTCCACGGATTCCTGATTCGTGACATCGCAGAAGACGCCCGTGGTTTCGACGCCGTACTCCTCGGCGATCGAGTTCGCGACCTCGTCCACGGTGTCCTTCATGTCGGCGATGGCGACCTTCGCGCCCTTCTTGGCGTACATGCGCGCCGTGGCCTCGCCGATGCCGCCCGCGCCACCGACGACGATGGCCACCTTCCCGCCGAGGTCGAAGTCGCCGTTCACCTTCTGGTAGTTGATCATGGAGCTCCCCTTTCGCCTCATGCTCGAGCTTGTGCCTTAGCGCAAGTCTAATCCGCAAGTCTTCAAGAATTGGAAACGTGCGCCGTTTACTATTGCGCGGGCGGGTGCTGCTAGTATTCCGTGAGTCGTCATCTACGGAAGGGCGGAGGTTCCATGGCCAGGGCACACAACTTCAATCCCGGTCCGGCGGCGTTGCCGCTTCCGGTGCTCGAGGAGGTCCAGGAGGAGCTCGTCGACTACGCGGGCAACGGGCTTTCGGTGCTGGAGATGAGCCACCGCGCTCCCTCCTTCATGAGGATCTACGAGGAGACCGAGGCGACGCTGCGCGAGCTGCTCGGCATTCCCGAGGACTACGACGTGCTCTTCCTCTCCGGGGGCGCCACGCTCGAGTTCGCCGCGCTCGCGATGAACCTCATGCGCACTGGCCGCGCGGGCTACGTGGTGTCCGGCCACTTCTCCAAGGTGGCGATGGAAGAGGGCGCGCGCTACGGCGAGACCGTGTGCCTCGCGACGGGCGAGGGCTCGGGCTTCTCGGCCATCCCCGCGAAGGCGGACATCGATGCCGCGATCGCCGCCGAGGCGTCGGCGGGCGGCCTCGATTACGTGCACATCTGCCAGAACAACACCATCTACGGCACGATGTTCCACGAGCTTCCCGAGACGGGCGACGTGCCGCTCGTGGCGGACGTGTCGAGCTGCTTCCTCTCGCTCCCGCTCGACGTCAAGCGCTACGGCGTCATCTACGCGGGCGCCCAGAAGAACGCGGGCCCCGCGGGCGTCACCGTCATCATCTGCCGCCACGACCTCATCAAGGAGGGCCCGGCCCTC
>CANPVI010000174.1 GCA_947581665.1 uncultured Atopobiaceae bacterium
CGCGCGCGGACTACGAGACCGGCAAGCCCGTCATCGGCTTCGACGGGAAGCCCATGGGCTTCGACCAGGGCCCCTGCCCCGTGGTGGACCTCGACCTCGGCGAGGGGCTTTGGTACGTGAACGTGCTCTACACGAGCTTCGGCGGCGGCGAGAAGGAGACCGAGGGCTATCTGAACCCGATCGATCCCGCGGCCACGCAGGTACTCGTGGACACCGTCTACGAGCCGGTGTTCGAGCACTTCGCGGACGACTTCGGCACCACCTTCAGGGGATTCTTCTCCGACGAGCCGCGCTTCGGAAACATCCACGGCGCCGAGAACGCCTCCATCGGCCGCAACCCGCAGATGGCGCTTCCGTGGCGCGCGGATCTCGCGAAGCTCCTCGCCGAGCGCCTGCAGGCGACCGCGCTCGCGGGCCTCGACGAGGCGAGCGTACTCGCCTACCTGCCGCTTCTCTTCTTCGGTGAGTGCGAGGCCGCGCACGTCGTGCGCTACGCCTACATGGACCTCGTCTCCGAGCTCTACTCCGAGTGCTTCGACGGGGTGCTCGGGCGCTGGTGTGAGGCCCACGGCGTCGAGCGCATCGGGCACGTGATCGAGGACAACAACGCCGCAGCGCGCCTCGGCTACGGTCCGGGGCACTACTTCCGCGCGCTCGCCCATGCGAGCATGGCGGGCGTGGACGTGGTGATGGAGCAGCTCATGCCGGGCTACGACGAGGGTTTCTTCCGCGGATTCCACAAGCCCGGCTGGGAGATGGCGTTCTTCACCTACGTGCTCGGCAAGCTCGGCGGCTCGCTCGCGCACCTGAACGAGGCCACGCGCGGGCGCTGCATGGCCGAGGTATTCGGCGCCTATGGCTGGGAAGAGGGCAACAAGCTCTGCAAGTGGATGCTCGACTACATGCTCTCGCGCGGCGTGAACTACTTCGTGCCGCACGCCTATGACGCGGCGGACTTTCCCGATCCCGACTGCCCGCCGCACCTCGCCGCCTGGGGCCACAACCCCCAGACGGGCAACTTCGGCGAGCTCATGGCCTACACGCAGCGCCTCTCGACGCTGCTTTCGGGCGGCTACTACCGCCCGCAGGTGGCGCTCTGGTTCAACGCCGAGGCCGAGTGGAGCGGCGAGTGGCAGAAGGTGGAGGAGCCGGCCCGCGCGATGGGCAGGGCGCAGATCGAGTACGATCTCGTCTCCACGGACTACCTCATAGACGACTGCATGATCGTGCAGGACGCGTGGTGCTTCGTCTGCGGCAAGGACACCTTCCGCGCGCTCGTGCTGCCATGGTCGGAGGCCATGCCGCGGCGCCTCCTCGAGCGCGCGCTCGACATCGCCGAGAGCGTGGCGCCGGTCTTCTTCGTGGACGCGCTGCCCGTGCGCACCTCCGAGGGCGATGACGCCACGGAACTCCTCGCAGAGCTCGCGAGCTCGAAGAACGTGGTCGTGGTGAAGCGGGAGGACCTCGCGCCGGCGCTCATCGCGGCCGAGCTTCGCGAGCTCACGCCGAGCATGGACGCGCCGTGGCTTCGCACCTACAGCTACGGCCATCGCGACGGGCTCGTGTACCTCTTCGTGAACGAGCACCCGGCGCTTCGCGTGGCATGCGAGCTCACGGGCGCGCCCGAGGGCCACAAGTACGTCTACGACGCCTTCTCGAACACGCTCACCGAGGATCCAAGCGCCTTCGAGCTCGATCTCGCGCCCTATGGCTCCAAGCTCGTGATCGTCACCCAAAAGGAGGTCGAGGGCTCCAAGCCTGCGCCTGAGCCCTTCGTGGAGGACCACGCGCGCGAGCTCTCTGCCTGCGAGCTCTCGCTCGCGCCGATGGAGGAGGGTTGCCGGGCCTGGGCGCCCATCGCCGCGCTCGAGCGCCCTGCCTACGTGAGCGAGCTCGAGGGGCTCGATTCCTTCTGCGGCCTCATCCGCTACGCCTTCAAGCCCGAGCTCAGCGCCGCTGAGGCCGCCGGGCGAGTGCGCCTTGCGCTCGAGGGTGTGCAGGAGGGCGCGACCGTCTTTGCGAATGGCGAGCGCGTGGGCACGAAGATCGTGGGCGACTACGTCTTCGACCTCACGGGCGCGCTCCGCGAGGGCGCAAACGAGCTCGTCGTCGAGCTCGACACGACGCTCGGCCGCGCCATGGACGACTTCATCGGCCAGGTCCTGCCTCTTAGCCCCACGGGGATGAAGGGCGCGCGCTTGGCATTTGAGTAGCCGTAAACCCTCCCTGCGCTAGACTTGGGTAACGTTACCCAAGCGTGTCGAGGAGCGTTCATGGCCAAGTCGAGCAAGCCCATCTCCATGCGCGAGGTCGCCGAGCTCGCGGGCGTGTCCATCGCCACGGTCTCGCGCGTCATCAACGACAACGGCCGCTTCTCCGAGGAGACGCGCAAGCGCGTGGAGAGGGTCATCGAGGAGAACGGCTACATCGCGAACCAGGCGGCCAAGGGCCTTCGCGAGGCGCGCACGCGCACCATCGGGATGATCATCCCCGACATCACGAACGACTTCTTCTCCACGCTGGCACTCCAGGCCGAGCGCGCTTTCGCCGACGAGGGCTACTCGGTCCTCATCTGCAACGACGCGAACGACGCCGAGCGCGGGCGCCACTACCTGCGTACCCTCATCAGCAAGCGCGTGGACGGCATCATCTGCATCAGCGGGCGCACGACCTTCGACGAGCACGAGGTCCCGGGCAACGTGCCCATCGTCTACGTGGACCGATTCCCCGAGCGCGCGGACGAGATCCCGCGCGTGATCTCGGAGGACCTCGAGGGCGGGCGCATCGCCACCGAGCACCTCATCGAGCGTGGCTGCCGGCGGATCGCCTTCATGACGGGCACGCACAGCGCGCAGTCCGTGCAGAGCCGAGGGATCGGCTACGCGCGGGCGCTCGAGGCGCACGGCCTCGAGGCGGATCCGGCGCTGAGGATCGAGCTCGAGGGTCGCGTGCGGCGCTTCCGGGAGGCGCGCGAGACGCTCGCGGGGGCCATCGCCTCGGGCATGGAGTTCGACGGCATCTTCGCGATGAACGACGTGATCGCCGTGGGCGCGCTCCTCGCGCTCCGCGACGCGGGCATCCGCGTGCCCGGGGACGTGAAGGTGGTCGGCTTCGACGACTCGATCTATTCGAGCATCGCCACACCCGCGCTCACGAGCGTGCGCCGCTTCCCCGAGCAGATGGCCAAGCGCGGCTGCGACATGCTCCTGAGCCTCATCGACGGCACCCCGGTGGAGCTCGAGGACATCGTCCCCGTCGAGCTCGTCGTGCGCGAATCGACCCAGTGATTCCATTTCGTCGAGGAGGGTCGTGTTGCGGTGCGCCGAAGGTGCGCGGCAACCGACCTTCCTCGACGCGAAACAAGAAGCGCCAGCCCTCGCGCGAAGCGCGAAGACTGGCGCTGTTTTGGCTAAGCCCGCGCAAACCCGCTTACCGCGCACGCTTCGCTGAGCACCGGCACGTAGCCGAGCGAGGGCTTGCCCACGGGGTCCATCCGGTGCTCCTTGGCGAGCGCGATCTCGCCCGTCTCGGGATCGATGCGCTCCACGTAGACCGAGAACGTGCCCTCGTCCACGTCCTGCGTGCGCACGGCCTGTGGGAGCTCGAGGATGAGCTTCGTCACATAGGGGCCGTTGTCGGTCACCGTGGTGAAGGTCCTATAGCGCGCCATGGGCGTCCTCCCAAGTCGGGGCTTTGCGGGTGTACGTGCGAATGCCGAGCTAGACGTGCAGCTCCTG
>CANPVI010000175.1 GCA_947581665.1 uncultured Atopobiaceae bacterium
ATGGTGGGCGATGAGGGACTCGAACCCCCAGCCTTGTGCGTGTAAAGCACCTGCGCTAGCCGTTGCGCCAATCGCCCGGAATGTGGGAGCCACAGTGTAGCACGCCCTGCGTTTTCGCAGGTACACGCCATCATGCCCATCCATGGGCACTCCATGGGGACATGCGCGCGACGCTATACTCTTCGCCATGGCCACCTTGGGGACAATCCGCGAGCTGCTCGAGCGCGAGGATCTTCTCGCGCCGGAAAGCCACGTGCCGCGCGCAGACGGTGCCGACGAGCTCGCGATCTGCGGCGCCGATTGCGACAGCCGCTTCGCCGCACCCGGTCATCTCTTCATCTGCAAGGGCGCGCACTTCAAGGCCGCCTACCTCGAGCAGGCGCTCGCCACAGGAGCCGTGGCGTGGATGGCGGATGAGGCGCTCGCCCAAGAGCTCGTCTCGAGCCTGCCTGCGGCGGTGAGCACGCCGTGCCTCACGACGACCGACGTGCGCCGCGCGATGGCGCTCGCCTCGGCAGAGGCCTGGGGACATCCCGACCGCGAAGTCGCGTGCCTCGGCATCACCGGGACGAAGGGCAAGACCACGACCGCGCACTTCCTCCGCGAGATCCTACGCGCGGTGGGCGAGGAGCCCGCGTTCATGGGCACGCACGAGATCAACGACGGCCTCACCATCGAGGAGACGGCGAACACCACGCCCGAGGCGCCCGACCTCTGGCGCCACATCGCGAACGCGCGCGCCGCGGGCCGGCGCTCCTGCGTGATGGAGGTGTCCAGTCAGGGGCTGAAATACGACCGTACGCTTGGTCTTCGTTTCGCCGTTGCCGCCTTCCTGAACATCGGCAACGACCACATCTCCCCCATCGAGCACCCGAGCTTCGAGGACTACTTCTCCTCCAAGCTGCAGATCTTCGAGAACGCCGAGCGCGCGGTGGTGAATCTCGGCACGCTCGAGGTCGAGCGCGTGCTCGAGGCGTCGGCGCACATCCCGCGCACGATCGTGGCACTCGAGGCGGTGCCCGGCCTCCCCGCGCCCGACTACCTCGCCACGGAGATCTCCCACGCGCATCGCGGCGTCGCCTTCACGGCTCGCACGCCCGAGGGAGAGGTGGCCGTGCAGCTCGCGCTCGACGGGGCCTTCAATGTGGCGAACGCCCTCGTGGCGATGGCCATGGCGGCGCAGAGGGGCATCGCCGCGCAGATGGCCGCTGGCGCGCTCGCCCACGCCACGGTGCCGGGGCGTATGGAGCGCTTCTCGTCTTCGGATGGCCGCTTCCAGACGATCGTGGATTACGCCCACAACGACCTCTCCTACCAGCAGTTCTTCGAGACGGTCGAGGCTGCGTGGCCCGGTGCTTTCGTCGTGAGCGTCTTCGGCGTGTCCGGCGGGAAGGCCCTCGATCGCTACCACGACCTGCCTGCGATCGCCTCCGCGCACTCCGACATCGTCTTCCTCACGAGCGACGATCCCGGCGAAGAGGACCCCACCGAGCTCGTCGAGCGCATCGCCGAGCACGTGCAGCCGGGCGTGCCGGCCGAGCGGATCCCCGATCGCGAGGAGGCCGTCGAGAGGGCCTTCGACCTCGCGCTCAGCGAATGGCGACGCGGCCGCGAGGCGGTGCTCTGCCTCCTCGGCAAGGGGCGCGAGAACACCATCTACGCCAAGGGCAAAAACATCCCGATCGAAAACGACGCACTCCACGCGGAGCGGCTCATGCGCGAGGCGGGCCTCATGGCCCCCACGGGAAGAGGCGAGGTCGACCATGGCGTTTGATCCCGCCTACGAGGACTTTCGCCGCCTCGCGCTCGCCCACCACGACCCCGCGTTGGACGCGGACCCCTACGAGCAGACGCGCAAGGCCATGGCGTTCAGCCAGCAGTTTTCCTGGGGAAACGACGCGCTCGCCGTCTCCGACACCGACCGAGCGTTCCACCTCGGGAGCGAGGCGGCCGTGATCATCGACGAGGAGCTGCCGTTCCTTCCCGAGAGCGAGGGTGCCATCGCTGCGGCGGACGCCCAACGCCTGCTCGAGGAGGCGCTCCAGCTGGACGAGCACTGCTTCGACGCGCGCCGAATGCTCCACGCGCAGACATCGCCCACCATGGACGACCACATCCACTTCCTCACCGATCGCATCGCCGACGTGGAACGGGTGTGCTGGGAGCGCGCCGACCGCCTCTCGCGCAACGTGAGCGCCACGGATCCCCTGCTCTTCGAGCGCGTGAGCCTCGAGCTCGCCCCCCTCCTCAGGTGGATCCAGAGCGCCGCCGAGTTGAACCTCCTCGGCGGGCGCTATCGCAAGGCCTACGACCTCGCGCGCCGCGCCATCGAGATCGATCGCGCGGACATGGCGGACAGTCGCTACACCGCGGTGCTCGCGCTCGCGAAGCTCGGGGACGAGGACGAGCTCGAGGCCTTCGTCCGGTGGGTGGCGCCCGAGCTCGGCGACGCCGCGCGCGATGACGCGTGGATCCGCTTCGCGCGCATGGCGCTCGCGTGGCAAAACGACCGACTCGATGAGGCATCGAGCCACATCGATTGGATCCTCGCCACCTATCCGCATGCGGCCTCCGCGCTCACGCTGCAATCGGAGCTCCCCGAGCCGATGTTCGCGCGGCTCGCATGCGACCCCTACTCCAACGACGAGATCGTGCTCGCGGTGAGCGAGGCAACCGTGCTCCTCCAGGAGAGCGCGGACGAGAGCGGACGCGGACCCTTCGGCACCTTCGTGGCCGAGCATCCCGGCGTGCGTGCCGCCTATAGCCGCGAGCTCGAGTTCTATGGCGAGAGCAGCGAAGAGGTGGGCGGCGACGACGGGGAGGAGGCCTAGATGGACGCGCGCGAAGAGGCCATTCGGCGCACCGTGCTGCGCAAGGCGCGCGAGCTGGGCATCTCCTCCGATGCCGCGCGAAACGAGCTCGAGCTCAGCGTGCGCGCGAATCCGGATGCATACGTGAGCGCCGCACCCGAGCGCGCCCTCATGCTCCTCGCCCAGACGCTCGAAGCCATCGAGGCGGGCCGAGACCGCGACGACTACCTCGACGATGACCAGTACCGTCTCGCGTTCATGGGTCGCATGGGCATACTCGCCGCCGCGTCGGAGAAGGCGCTTGAGATCGATCCCCAAAGCCTCGATGCCAAGCTCCTGCTCGCCATCGCCACACCACAGCCCGTGGACAAGCGCGTGCGCGCGATGGCCGCGGTGCTCGACGAAGAGGAGGCAACGGGCAAGGCGCCAATCGCCGATGCCGAGCTCAGCGCCGCCAACGGCTACGCGAACCTCTTCAATCGCCCGAAGCTGCGCATCCTCGCCGCGATCGCGCGTTGGAGCCTCCTCGCCGCCCAGCCAAGGCGCGCCGTGCGCACCGCGATGCGCCTCCTCGACGAGACGAGGCGCGACCGCGATCCGCTCGGCGCACGCTACACGCTCGCACTCGCCTACGCACGCCTCGAGGACGAGCCAGGTTTCCAGGAGCTCGATCGCGCGTGGGGCCACCGCGATAGCGCATGGAGCGCGCTCGCCCGCACGCTCCTCCTCTTCAAGCTCGATCGCATGCCCGCCGCGCGACGAGCCCTCACCGGCTACGTCTCGGTCTACGAGAGCGGCGCCTTCGGCCTCGCGAGCCCCACGCTCGTAGAGCCCTACCTGCCGGATCGCCCGAGCTTCGAGCCCGGCTCGCTCGACGAGGTGGTCTTCGCCGTCCACGAGGCCGAG
>CANPVI010000176.1 GCA_947581665.1 uncultured Atopobiaceae bacterium
CGCCGTCATCCAGACGATGATCTCCGAGGCGTCCAGGCGAGCTTGTCGGCCATGTTGCCCACGAGGTGGCGCTTTTGGTAGTGGAGCTCGGCGAGCACGAGCCCGACCTCGCACATGTAGCTTTCGAATCGGCTCTTCGAGAGGTCGGCCTCGAGGGCGGCGTAGATGTCCTCCTCGTGCTCGAGGATCGCGTGCTCTAGCTGCTCGAGGGCGCGCTTGCGAAAGCCGAGCTCGAGCGTGCGGCGCTCGGAAAACCACGCCTTCTGCCGCGCCACGATCCCGGAGATCTCCTCCGCGCGCGCCGAGGAGCTTTGGGGTGCCGCGGAAACCGTCTCGTCCGCCTTGGCCTTGGGCGCCATGAGCGAGCGGAACACGTGCGAGAGCTCGTGGGCGTCCATGAGCACGGGCACGGGATAGAGCGGGTTCGCCTCCGCGGCGGCCCACTCCGAAAGCTGCGGGATGTCGGCGCGGCGGATCTCGGGGAACGTGTCGGGGATGCCGAATCGCACCTTCATCTCCACGATGGCCGAGATGAAGCGTTCGGCGGCGGTGGCGGCAGGCGTGGACTCGCTGGCGAGGCCCGCCGCGATGGCGAGGTCCTTGAGCTTGTCGTCGATGGCGTCTCCGTAGACCTCGAGCATGAGGGGGAGCACGACCGCGTTCGCATAGCCGTGGGGGATGTCATAGGCGCCGCCGAGCGCGTGCGCCACGGCGTGCACGTAGCCCACATAGGACACGGTGAAGGCGCATCCCGCGAGGTACGCGGCCTCGAGCATGGCGCGCCTCGCCTCGAGGTCCGAGGGATTTTCGTTGCTCTTCACGAGGTTTTCGAAGATGAGGCGCACCGCGTCCAACGCGTCTTCGCGCGTCTGCTTCGTGGTGGAGTTTCCGATGTAGGCCTCCACGGCGTGCGTGAGGGCGTCGAGGCCGGTGGTGGCGGTGAGCGAGGGCGGGAGCGTCTTCGTCATCTCGGGATCGAGCACCGCGTAGCGGGGGATGAGGGGAAAGTCGTTGATGGCGTACTTGTGGCGCGTGCGCGCGTCCACGATGACGGCGGCGAGCGTGACCTCGGAGCCGGTTCCCGCCGTGGTGGGTATGGCGATGAGGAGCGGAAGCGGGTGGACGACCTTGAGGATGCCGGCGAGCTTCGAGAGCGGCGTGCCGGGGCGCGCCACGCGAATGCCCACGCCCTTCGCGCAGTCGATGGAGGAGCCACCGCCCACGGCCACGATCGCGTCGCAGCCCTCTGCCTTGTAGAACTCGTACGCCGCCTCCACGGTGTCCGTCGTGGGGTTTGCGCGCACGTCGGCGAAGATCGCGCAGCCGATTCCGATTGCGTTGATGGCGCTGATGAGCTCCTGCGTGCCCGAGAGCCGATAGACCCCGGGGTCGGTGACGATGAGCGGGCGCTTCGCACCCTCTCGCCGGAGGACCGTGGGCACGTCATCCACGGAGCTCAGGATCTCCGGGCGTCGATAGGGAAGGGCGGGGATGGCAACGGCCATAGCCGTCTGGAATGTGCGGCAATAGGCGCTTTCAACCGGGTTCATGCTGCGGGACCTCCAGGGATCGGCTTCGCACGCGGATAGGTGGCGGTTCGTCATTAGTTGAGAAATCAACCTCGGGCATTCTAGCGAACTGCGACGGCTTCGGCAGCCCTAGTTGCAATCTCAACCTGTCTTGAAACAAAAGAACCGCCCGTTTCCGAGCGGCCCGGATTGCCCTTCGATGATGGGTCGCAATTGTTGTTGGGGTTGTGTGGTTCACTGGTCGCAGGCGAGGAAGGGCGGCCCTTGCCAAAGGGCCGGCGACGGGAGCGAGCGATGCGATTCCTGCACATAGGCGATCTTCACCTCGGCAAGACGGTGAACGGCTTCTCCATGCTCGAAGACCAGCGGGTGACGCTCGAGCGCCTGCTCGACGATGCCGAGGACGCCGAGGTGAGCGCCCTCGTCCTCGCGGGAGATCTCTACGACCGCTCCCTTCCCTCGGCGGAGGCGGTGGCGCTCCTCGACTGGTTCTTGACGGACGCCTCGGAGCGGGGCTTCGAGGTGCTGGCCATTCCCGGAAACCACGATTCCGCGGAGCGCGTGAGCTATGCCTCGACGCTCCTCGAGCGCCAGGGCGTGCACGTGCCGCCCGTCTTCGCGGGGGCGCTCGCCTCGGTGCCACTTGAGGACGAGTTCGGCGAGGTGCGCTTCTGGCTCATGCCATTCCTTCGGCCAAGCAGCGTGAGGCCCTTCTTCGCCGAGGAGGACCTCGGCGCGAGCTACACCGACGCCCTGCGCCTCGTGCTCGACGCGGCCGAGGTCGATCCCTCCGCGCGCAACGTCCTCGTCGCCCATCAGCTCGTGCTCGCGGGAGGCATCGAGCCCGAGCGCGCCGATTCCGAAATCTCCATCGGTGGCGTCGACGGGGTGGACGCGGCCCTCTTCGAACCCTTCGACTACGTGGCCCTCGGGCACCTCCATCGCCCCCAAAGGGTGGGTCGCGAGGTCGTGCGCTATGCGGGCTCGCTCCTCAAGTACTCATTCTCCGAGGCACGGGGCGAGAAATCAGCCGTCCTCGTGGATATGGGCGCCAAAGGCGAGGTCGCCCATTCCCCCATGCCGCTTCGTCCGCCCCACGATCTCCGCGAGGTGCGCGGTCCGCTCGAAGAGCTCGTTTCCGAGGAGGCGCTCGCAGCCGCCGATCCCGAGGACTACCTCCATGTCATCCTCACCGACGAGGAGCCGCCGTCAGACGCCCTCTCGCGCCTGAGGGCGGTGTTTCCCCGCCTCATGGCGATGGACGTGGACAACGCGCGCACGCGCCATCGCTCCGATCTTTCCCGCGTGGAGGAGGGACCCGGAACGGACGATCCCCTCCGGCTCTTCGAGCGCTTCTTCGAAGAGCAGAACGCACGGCCCGTCTCGGACGCACAGCGCGCCCTTCTGGAGGACGTCTTCGAGAAGTGCCTCGTGGCAGGCGAGGGGGGTGATGCCTCATGAGGCCCGCAAAGCTCACGATGAGCGCCTTCGGACCCTACGGCTCCACCGTGGAGGTGCCGTTCTACGAGCTCGGGGAACGTGGCATCTACCTCATCACCGGAGACACCGGCGCGGGAAAGACCACGATCTTCGACGCCATCTCCTATGCGCTCTTCGGCGTCACGACGGCTGCGGATCGCCCAGCCGCGGCCCTCCGAAGCGATTTCGCGTCCCCCGACGTGCTCACCGAGGTGGAGCTCGAGTTCGAGTACGCGGGCAAGCGCTACGTCATCCGGCGCTCTCCCACGCAGGAGCGCCCGGTGAAGCGTGGCGAGGGCACCACCACGCACCACGCCTCCGCGTGGCTCCGCCTGCCCGATGGCACGGAAGTCGAGGGGCTTCGCTCGGTGGACGAGCGTATCTTGCGCATCCTCTCCATGAGCGCGCAGCAGTTCCGCCAAATCGCCATGATCGCCCAGGGGAAGTTCCGCGAACTCCTCACCTCCTCCTCCGACGATCGTCGCGCCATCTTCCGCGAGCTCTTCGGCACCGCGCCCTATGAGACCGTGCAACGCGAGCTCAAGCAGCGCCAATCGGCGCTCTTCAAGGCGGACGCCGAGGCCAAGACCGCCATCTTCGCCACGCTGCAGCTCGTGGAGCTCGTGGGAGAGGAACGCGTGGCTCGCCTCGAGGGTCTGAGGGAGCACGCCGCAGTCAAGGGCGAGGCGCT
>CANPVI010000177.1 GCA_947581665.1 uncultured Atopobiaceae bacterium
GTCGAGGAGATCAAGTCCAGCGTGAGCGGCGCTTGGGACAGCATGTCCGATTCCGCGACGCTTTCGTTTGCCGAGATTAAGGCCGGTATCACCCACTCGCTGGATGAGGCCGCCACGGCGGTATCCGAGAAGGTCGAATCCATCAAGGCCACCATCACCGGCGGCTGGAACACCCTCACCGTGGGCACGACCACGGCTTTCACCGAGCTGAAGGACACCGTCTCCGCGCAGCTTTCCGTGGTGGGCGCGACGGCCTCCGAACAGGTCTCCGCCATGAGGGAGACGATCTCCGGCGCCTTCACGGCAATCACCGAGACCGGCTCCACGGCGTTCAACGGGCTTTCCGGCGCCGTATCTGCGGCCATGGGAAGCGCACAGGCGATCGTCTTCAGCGCGACCTCGCAGATGACCTCCGCCGTTACGAACATGCAGCTCTCGCTGAGTGCGTCGTTCGCGGCGATCCGCACGACCGCGACGGGGGCGTTCTCCGGTCTGGCGGGAAGCGTGCAAACCGCGATCCAACGCATCCGCTCAAACGTCTCGAGCGGCATGGCCGCTACGAAGGCGGCATTCCAAAACGCCCTGAATTCGATGAAGTCCGCCTTCTCGCAGGAATTCACCGCGATTAGCTCGACCGCCACCCAGAAGATGGCGGCGATCAAGGAATCGGTGCGCTCGACGTTCGCCTCGATCACCTCGCAGGTGACCTCCTCCATGGGCGCGGCCAGAACCGCCATGCAGAACGGCTGCGCGGCCATGGTGAGGGCGTGGAACTCCATGAGCTTCAGCCCGAAGCACATCCCGCTCCCGCACTTCTCGATCAGCGGCACCTTGAGCGCCACGTCCGTTCCGAGCTACAGCGTGAGCTGGTACAAGCAGGGCGGCCTCTTCACCAAGCCCAACCTGATCGGCGTGGGCGAGAGCGGCCCCGAGGCGGTGCTCCCGCTCTCTAGGGCAACCGACCTCATCTCCGACGGCGTGGCCGACAAGGGCCTCACGAAGGCCGACCTCTACGACGCGATGGTGGCCGCCCTCGAGAAGGTCGGGCCGCCCGAGCTCGCCCTCTACCTCAACAAGCAGAAGTTCGCGTCATCGATGGCGCCCGAAATGGACTACTCGCTCGGGCGTCTCCAAGCGGCGAGGGGGTGACCATGCTTCCCACGGTGATCGTCGACGGTATAGACCTATGCGACCGCTACGACCTGATATGGACCAACGAGGGGACGCTCTCGCCTCCGCAAGTACGCACCAACCGCCTCGAAATCCCAGCCAGAGACGGCGCCCTCGATCTCACGGAAGTGCTGACCGGGGACGCCGTCTTCGGGGATCGCGAGCAGACGTTCGTGTTCTTCGTGAGGGAGGGAATGGACTTCGAGACGGCAAAGACCCAGCTGCTGAACCTCTTGCACGGCAGGGAGCTGGACTACGAGCTCTCCATCGACCCGGGCTACACCTACCACGGACGTTGGCTGTGCGATAGCCACGCATTGGCGCTCCACAATCGCAAGATCACGTTCGACGTGCTGGCCGACCCGTGGAAGCGCGGCGAGCACCGGACCTATCGCGTGCAGTGCGCGGGCGGCACCGACCTTAAGGTGACCAACGCGAGGCGCCACGTCTCTCCGACCTTCACGGTCCCACAGAAAACGCTCGTCGAGTACAAGGGGCGCGCATGGGTCATCCCCGAGGCGGGGGAGTGGACGCTCGACCTATTTCTGGACGAGGGGGTCTCCTCAATTCACATCAACGGCGCCCCGACCATGTGCAACACCACATGGGCCGACCTCGCGGCCAAGTACCCGCACTGGTCAGACATCCCCAAGGGGACGCGCTGGAGCGACCTCTTCATGTTGATGGGCCCGCCTGATCCAGACGAGCAGGTGGTGGCCCAAGTCGATTTCGACACTTACGACCTCTAGGAGGCACCGATGAAACTGCTGGAGATGCCCGAGTTCCTCGCCTCCGACCTCGTGGAGACCGACATCTCGGCCATGGCCGACATGTCCCGTGCCATCAAAAACGCATTCCCCGTCGGTAAGGTTTGGATCAGCTTCGACGAGACCTCGCCCGCCGAGATCATCGGCGGCGAGTGGAAGAAGGTCGAGGGCCGGTTCCTCTTCGCCGCCGGGACATGCGACACCGGCGAGACGTGGGACCGGCCCCATGCCATAGGCGGCTCAGTCTCCCACCGGCATTTGACTTCCATGGGCTTCGATGGCCTCCGCATGTTCGGCCTCTACGGCGAAGGAGGGGTGCCCATCTACGGATCGGAGGTCTACGACCGCCGAAGCGGCATCAACGTCGCGAAGACCTCCGACATCAGCAACGAGCGGCTCCGCATCAATTACACCGCGCACGCGCGCAACATGCCGCCGTTCATCGTGTGCTATGTCTGGGAGCGCGTCCGATGATCGAATACGTCCTGCGCTACGACGGGCGGCGCGTGAGCGGCATGCGCGAGGGCGACGAGATCGCGTCCGGGTCGTGCAAGCTCGAGGCCGGGACGGTCGGCTCGCTCACCTTCGCGCTCCCCGCGACCCACCCCATGGCAAAGCCCGACTATTTCGCGATCGAGGACGCCTCGAAGGAAGTCACGCTCCACGTCTACGCCGACCGAAACGGGCTGGAGAGCACCGAGATCGAGCTATTCCGGGGCTGGATCAAGAAGACCACCACCGACACCGACCTCACCATGACGGTCGAGTGCGAGGGGCAGCTAGCCTATCTCCAGCGCACGCTGGTCAGGCCCTACGCCTGCAAGGCCATGACCGACCTTCCCGAGGGCACGACCCTCATCACGGTCGATCCGTTCGAGTGGCTCATTCAGCAGCACAACCAGCACGCGACCTCGGACATGCAATTCACAATGGGCTACAACCCGCACGTGGGCAAGGTCAGGGCATCGACCGACTACAAGAACACCCTCGAGGAGCTGCAGGACGCCTTCTGCACGGGTCTTGATCGCTACCTGAACGTGCGATCCGGCCCGAACGGGCAGCGATACATCGACCTTCTGGATGGTGGCGCCGGCGAGGGGACTCAAACGGTGGTCTTAGGCGAGAACGTGGTCGATCTCGAGGTCTCCGCCGAGAGCTCCGAGGTGGTCACGGCCATCATCGCCAAGGGCACCACCGACGATACCCCGATCGAGGCCAACCGCGAGCGCGCGACGCGTCGCGAGTTCGGGCTGGAGGAAGTCGATCAGGTCACCGTCCCCATGGACAATTCGCTCCTCATCATCGACGGAGACCGCGCCATCAACCAGACGCTCGTGAACCTCTACGGCCTGCGCGAGGAGAAGCGCGACTATGAGGCGTCCACGGGCACCGAGCTCTTGAAGATGGTGGCCGCCGACCTTAACCCCTCAAACGCCCTCGAGAAGACCGTGAACTCCATCGTGGTGAACGCGATTGACTTGCACGTGCTCAACCCGAGCATCCAGCCCTTGGCGCTCTTGGACTGGACGCACGTGTTCATCCGGGCCTACGGGCTCCCCAACGAGGGATCGGCCTTGGGGATCGAGACCGGCGGCAGGTTGATAGTCGACCAGTGGCTCCCGCTCTCCCAGATGGACATCGACATCTGCGATCCGGGAAACTCGACCTACCGGTTTGGCGACTTGCCCCAAACCCTCACGCGCCAATCGGCCCTGCGGATGGGCATGTTGAGGCG
>CANPVI010000178.1 GCA_947581665.1 uncultured Atopobiaceae bacterium
GGCGGTGCTGGTGCACGCGTGTTGCGGGCCTTGCTCGCTCGAGCCGGTGCGCCTCCTTCGAGAGGAGGGATTCGAGCCCACGATCGCGTGGTCGAACCCGAACATCCAGCCTGCGGCCGAGTACGAGCGTCGTCTCGAGACGCTCTTCTGGTGGGCGGCGAACGAGGGCATCGAGGTGCTCGAGGTGCCCGAGGACCGCGAGCGCGCCGCGCTCTGGGAGCGCGCGGTGGCGCCGCACGGCTTCGATCGCGAGGCGCGCTGTCGCGCCTGCTACGCGCTTCGCCTCGCCGCCGCGGCCGACCTCGCGCGCGAGCGCGGCTTCGAGCTCCTCACCACGACGCTCGCCGTCTCGCCCTACCAGCTCCACGACGTGTGCGACGAGCTGCTCGTGAAGATCGCGCGCTCCCGCGGGCTCGAGGCGCTCGCGCGCGACTGGCGCCCGCGCTACCCTGAGGCCACGCGCAGGGCCCGTGAGCTCGGGCTGTATCGGCAGAACTATTGCGGGTGCCGCTTCTCCGCAGCCGAGGCGCAAGCCGAGCGCATCGCCGCCCGCGAAGCCCGCAAGGCAAGGATGTAACCCACTTCCGCCGTGCACCCACGTTTCCGGTGCACGGGACGCGCACCGAAAACGTGGGTGCACGGCGTAAACAACACATAGGAGCGGCATTGATGCGCACTGACGACTTCGATTACGCGCTTCCCGAGGAGCTCATCGCGCAGGCGCCGGCCGAGCCGCGTGACAGCTGCCGGCTCATGGTCGTCCATCGCGCGACGGGCGAGATCGAAGATCGCGTGTTTTCCGAGATAGGGCGCTATTTCTCGCGCGGCGACCTCCTCGTGGCGAACGAGACCCGCGTGCGTCCGGCGCGGCTCGTGGGCGCGAAGGCCGAAACGGGCGGCGTGGCCGAGACCCTGCTCGTGCATCGCCACCACGAGGAGGTCGGCGGCGCGCAGGTGTGGGAGTGCCTCGTGAAGCCCGGCAAGCGCCTGAAGGCGGGCACCGTCATCGAGTACACCGGGCCCGACCCCGCCACGGGTGGGCCATCGGTGCTGCTCACGGGCACCGTCGAGGGCTTCCTCGCGCACCAGCGCGGCGGGCGGCTCGTGCGCTTCCAGCCGAGGGCCGGCCTCACCATGGCCGAGGCCGTGAACGCCGTGGGCACGCTGCCGCTTCCGCCCTACATCTCCGGCTACCACGGCGATCTCGAGCTCTACCAGACGGTCTACGCCACGGATGTCCCGAGATCGGCGGCCGCCCCCACGGCGGGGCTCCACTTCACACCCGAGCTCATCACGCGCCTGCGGGACCGGGGCGTGGGCTGGCAGACGGTGGAGCTCGAGGTGGGACTCGACACGTTTCGGCTGGTGGAGGAGGACGACCCCACCCAGCACGTGATGCACACCGAGCGCTACGACGTGGGCGAGGGATGCGTGGCCGCGATCGACGCCGCGCACGCGCGCGGGTCGAGGGTCGTGGCCGTGGGTACGACGGCGGTGCGCTCGCTCGAGAGCGCGTGGGACGGCGAGGCCGGCGCGATCGTGCCGCGCCACCACGCGACGACCGACCTCTTCCTCTTGCCGGGAAGCGAGTTCCACGTGGTGGACGCCATGATCACGAACTTCCACGTGCCGCGCTCGACGCTCATGATGCTCGTCTCTGCGTTCGCGTCGCGCGAGCTCATCATGCGCGCCTACGAGCACGCCGTCGCCGAGCGCTACCGCATGCTCTCCTTCGGCGACGCCATGCTGATCCTGTGAACATCTCTTGCGCCTTGGACGCAGGTTTTCGGTGCGCGGCTTTCGCACCGAAAACCTGCGTCCAAGGCGCTTTGGAAACACAGATGCCCAGCTTTGCGAGGCAAAGCTGGGCACTCTTTTGGCCTCGTCGTGCACCCCGGTTTTCGGTGCACTTGGCGCACCGAAAACCGGGGTGCACGGAATAAGCAGGCGGTTTACCCCGCGTACATGAGGATGAGCCAGATGATGAGGCAGATCACCACGCCGATGAGGACGAGCATGATGACGAGGCGCACGCGCGACTGGCGCGTCCGCGCGCGCACCTCCTGCTCGGCCTTGGCGAGAGCGTCGACCTGCTGCTTTTGCACCGTGGCTGCAGCGGAGTTGTCGCGCACCTTCTCCTCGAGCTCCCGCGTGGCCTCGGGCGTGGCGTGGATGTCCTCGGCCTCGTGGAGCAGCGCCTGCGCGGCGTCGAGGCTCTTCTTCGCGTCGGCCATCTGCGCGTTGATCCCGCGGATCTGCTTTTGCACCTCGACGATCTTGTCGTCGAGCGCGCCCTCCTCGTCGCGGTAGCGCGAGCGCAGGTCCTTGAACTCGCCGGACTTCTGGTCGGCCTCCCTCTTGGAGGCGTCCGCTGCGGCCTTGGCCTGCTCGAGCTGCTGCTTTGCGGAGGCGAGCGTGCCCTGCGCGGCCTGGATGGCGCTCGCGGACTGGTCGGGGATGGTCTGGAGGCGCGCGGTGGCGTTCTCGCGCTGCGTGGTCTGTGCGTCGATCTCGGCATTCACCTTGGAGATCTCGGCGGCGTTCTCCACGGGGTCGCTCGTGAGCTCGCCGAGGCGCTCGTTCAGGCTCGTGATCTGCGCGGCCGCGGCGTTGATCGTGCGCTTCGCCTGGTCGAGCTCGGTGTCGCGACGCTTCGTGAGGTCCTTCAGGTGCTTCTCGGCGGCGCGGGCGGCCTTGCGCGCGTTGTTGAACGCGCCTTGATCGGCGTCGGCGCGCTTCTTCGCGGAATCGGCGAGCTGCTGGTAGGGCGCGAGGTCCTTGGCGTGGGTTGCCTTGAGCTCCTCGAGCTGCTGCTCGAGGTCTTGGCGCTGGCCGTCGGCCTCGTCGAGCGAGCCCTGGAGCTGCTCGATCTGGCCGGTGACGTCGTCGATCGCGGCCGTCTGCTCGGCGACGATTTTCTCGAAGTCCTGCTCCACCTGGATGCGGTGCGCGAGCGTGTGGTTGTCGTTGTCGATTTCCGCCTGGAGCTTCGCGAGGCGATCGCGCGCGTCGGCGTGCTCGCGCTTGGCGCGGCGCACCTCGCTCATGGCCGAGAACCCCTCGCTCATCCCGCGCTTCACGGAGCCGGTGTTGGTGGGCACGTCGTCGGGCGGCAACGCGTCGTTGTCGAGCTCGGGTGCGACGGCCACCATCTGCGAGGTCGGCGTCTCGTAGCCCACCTCGCCGTCCGGGGACGCGGCAGGGGAGGTGGAGAGCAGCGTTTCGTCCGAGCCGTCGAGGTCGGGAGTGGGGATGTTTCTCAGGGGCGAGTTGCCTTCGGGCATGGTGTCTCCTTGTGCGGCGTGTGAGCGAGCACTCCTCTTGAGCCTATCCCAAAGGCATACATTCTGCAGATCAGAGCAGGGCGATTCAGGATTTCGTGGTGTCCGCGCCGCCTGCCGCGGAGCGCCCTGGGCCGCCCGTGATGTGGCACGTAGCGTCCTCGGCCGCCTTTTTCTCCGCGTAGCCCTCTCGGCCGCCCCTCCGATCTGCCGCGTAGACCTCTCCGCCGCCCAAAAACGCCCCCTTCGCCTTCCAGAAGTGGCACGGAGGGCCCTCCGCCGCCCTTTCGGAGCGAAAGAGAGGGCTCCATGCCAGATCGGAGGGGCGGCCGAGAGGGCTCCATGCCAAAAAGGGCGGCCGAGAGGGCT
>CANPVI010000179.1 GCA_947581665.1 uncultured Atopobiaceae bacterium
GGCCGAAGGCGCTCCATCTACCGGCAGAAGGAGCTACGCATCAGAGCTACCGGCCGAAGGCCCTACGTTTACCGGCACAAGGCCCTCCGCGCCATCACTACCGGCCGAAGGCGCTACGGAACACGGCGGAAGGGTCTACGCGCCGTCACTACCGGCGCAAGGCGCTCCATGCCACCGGCGCTAGGCCCTAGGGAGCATAGGTGTCGGTCAAAGTAGTCAAGTGGTATCGGCAGAAGCCCTCCTTGCTACCGGCGGAAGGGGCCGAGCGGTACCGCTGCCGGCTGGTGGGGTTACAGAAGCCGGCGTAGGAGGCCTGTGGCGCCGCTACCCATCTACACTGAGCTCGAAGACAGGGAGTACTGGCTGAGAGTACTGGCTGAGAGTACTGGCTGAGAGTACTGGCTGAGAGTACTGGCTGAGAGTACTGGCTGAGAGTACTGGCAGGGAGTACCTACCGAGAGTGCTGGCCCGTAACGCCCGGAACGCTCGGAGCGCGCGGCGCGAGGAGGTGAACCATGGCTGATGGATCGAATGGCAAGCTGAGGCGCTCGGCGATTGCGGTGCTGGTGCTGGTCATCGCCATCGGGATCGTGGTGTGGGTCCTGCTCACGCTCATGGCCTGCGGAACCGCGAGCACGCCGGCCAGCGGCGAGGCCAGCGGTGCGGCTGCGGACACCGCGCAGGCCGTCGACGTCTGGCTCCCCGTGAACGGCACGCTCTACGGCGAGGACCCCGAGACGGGCGAGCTCGCCGCCGTCGCCCGCGTCACGGTGGAGCGCGATGAACGGGGCCTGCTCACGAACGTCACGGAGACCACCTACGCCGGCGGCGCCGAGAGCACGCGCACGCAGACGCGCTACGACTACGACGATGCCGGTCACGTGCTTTCGCGCGAGGTCACCTACACGGACGAGGCTGCCTCCAGCTCGGCAAACACGATCACCTCGAACTACGAGTACGACAACACCGGTCTGCTCACCGTCATCACCACGCCTCAATCCGAGAGCACCGGCCGCGAGCTCTTCGACTACGACGAGCATGGCCACCTCATCACGATCATGCAGACCTACGATCTCGAGGCCTCCTCGAAGACGTACTTCATGCGCTTCGAGTACAACGCCGACGACCTCCCCATTGCCGCGACGAGCGAGAAGAACGACCCCGATCCCGCCACGGTCGAGACATGGTCCTACGACGGCGACGGACGGCTCGCTGCTTTCAGCGTGCTACCCATGGGCGAGGGCGTCGCGAACCTCATGGACTACACGCTCAGCTACGACGACGCCGGCAGGGTGAGCACGGTCGCGTGCGCGCCGGGCGACTACGTCACCGCGCGCTACGGCGAGGTGGCGAAGGCGGGCTACGACGCCGAGGTGACCTACACCTACGATGAGCAGGGAAAGTGCAGTGAGGCGCATGCCACGGGCTCCTACACCTACGGCGACGAGTTCGTCACGAGCGCCACGTGCGGCTACGACGAGGATGGCAACCTCACGCGCGTCGACTTCACCGACACGAACATCTTCGACGGGCAGGAGAGCCGGCAGCGCTACGCCCTCGAGCTCCAGTACGAGCTTGTGTCGCTGCCAGAGGACGCTGCGAAGCCCGCGAGCTCGACGTTCCTCCTCACGCCCACCTGCGACAAGCAGCTCTTCTCGGCGTACCTCGCGCAGCCGTCACTCCCCGTGACGCCTAGCTTCGGGACGCAGTTCCCGAGCGCCGCCTACCTCGGCTTCGAGCCGGTGCTCTTGGGGTAAATCGTCTGCGTCGTAAAGGGGCTGTGGCAAAAGTGCGGCAGCTCAGGGCGTGCGCCTTGAGCTGCTTAGCGCTCTTCGGATGGATTGCGGTTCGGACGCGCGAAGAGGGGACTGCGGCGGAAATCCTGGACCGGATAGGAACCGGGAAGGAGCCGCTGCATGTACACGCGGGAGCAGAGGCAGAAGGCCATCGACACACTCATCAGGCTCGGGCACAGCTACGAGGTGACCGTGCGCGAGTTGGGATACCCATCCGTGTCTTGTTTGAAGAACTGGTGGAGGGACTCTGGGGAGGCGAGCGAGATCGGCGAGCGCATCCGAGACCTTGCCATCCGGTTCGAACCATTTGGTGCGGGCTTGTACTTCGACCTTACCATCCGGTTCAACGTATTTGTTGCGGGCTTGTACTTTTTGCGTCGTCTGGAAGTGCTGGGGATGTGGCCGAGGTCTTCGGGCGCGTCACCAGCGCTTTCATACGGCAGGGTCCGGAATCATCTGAACTCGCGCTGCGAGACCAGATGGCACATTTGATACCGCCCCGAATCGTTTACGCCGCAAGCCCCACTTGGCCCCTCTTTTTGGAAAAGGGGGTCAAGTGGGTGCTTGCGGCGAAAAGTAGCAATCAGCTAAGGCCGTACCACTGCACGCCCTCTTGCCTCCAACCGAGCCCGTGGAGGCCCTGGTACTCATCCACATCAGTGGTGTACATGTGAGCCGAGGCTCCGCTGTCGTAGGGGTTGTACAGTCGATATACCGGTTTGCCCTGGGCCGTATCGGAATACCATGCGATGCCCTCATAGTCCCAGCCGCCGCTTGTGAGCCCGCGCATTTCAGTTTCCGACATGGTGTAGAGGTGCTCGCTGTTCCATCGGTTATAAAGGCGATAGACCGGCTTTGAGCTGGACTTCGGCGAGGTCCACGCCACGTTTTCATATGTCCAGCCGCTCCGCACGAGCGTGTCGCGCTCGCTTGCCGAGGCCGTGTAGAAGTGCACGCCGTTGTAGCGGTTGTACATGCGATACACGCTCACGGTCCCGGTGGGATCGATCGGTTCGGGTTCAGGATCGGGCTCCGGTTCAGGATCGGGCTCGGGCTCCGGCTCGGGCTCGGGCGCCGGCGTGCTCGACGGCACGTACTTCGTCACCGACATCGGCGGCTGGTTCGTCATGCCTGGAATGCTGTTGAACGTCACGTTGTCCACCGGATGCGAGGAAGCGAAGCTTTCGCGCAGGCTGGGATCCACCGTGCTCGAGCCGACGAGGAGGAAGTCCTCGTTCTCGTGGCCGGACCTCGCGACGCTCCCCGTGCCGGGATCGTCCCACGTGATGTCCACGCCGTACCACGAGCCGTCGACCTTGGCCATGTTCCACTCGTGCGATATCGCGGTGCCCCTCACGATGACGCAAGGGATGCCCAGCTCATCGCAGAGCACCTTGAACGCGCCCGCGTAGCCTTGGCACACGGGGCCATTCGCGCCGTAGCGGCCCTTGAGCGCGGTGATGGACTGGAAGGCGAGCGCCGGCATGTAGTCGGTGGGGCTCGTGTTGTAGCCGTTGGTGGCGGTGAGCACCTCGTTGAGGGCGCGGAGCCGCTCGTAGTCGCTCGTGCCACGAGCCCGCGCGATGCTCGTGATCTCGGCGATCCTCGAGTCCCTCACCGCGAGGTCGGAGCGTATGGCGCTCTCGGAGCGGTAGTCCACGTCGCGCAGGTCGTAGCCGCGTGAACCGTCGTAGAGGTTCAGGAGCAGGTACTGTTCGCGCACTCCGCTGAAGGCCACCGCGCCGCACGACACGACGTTGTTCATCCAAAACATTTCCGGATGGTCGCACTGGAACGCCGCGATTGCCGCGAAGATCGT
>CANPVI010000180.1 GCA_947581665.1 uncultured Atopobiaceae bacterium
CTCGCCCACGAGAAGTACCCGCAGTTCAAGATGGGCAACATGGACTGCTTCATCACGACCTACCCCTACACCTGCAATCCCGACGACGTGATCCTGAACCAGCAGGCCATGCGCCACATGAACTGGTACTCCTCCGACGTGCAGGTGCGCGGCGCCTACCCCGCCTACGCCAAGCGCATCTGGGAGGAGGAGGGCGTCGAGCTCAAGATGGAGCCCGGCGACGAGGAGCTCCTGAAGGAGGGCAAGGTCGACTTCTACACGTTCTCCTACTACATGAGCAACTGCGTCTCCGCCGATCCCGACGCGCCTCAGGTGGAGGGCAACGTCATGGCCGGCGTGAAGAACCCCTACCTCGAGTCCTCCGACTGGGGCTGGCAGATCGACCCGAAGGGCCTCCGCTGGACGCTGAACGAGATCTACGACCGCTACCAGATCCCCCTCATGGTCGTGGAGAACGGCCTCGGCGCCTATGACGAGATCGAGCCCGACGGCACCATCAACGACGACTACCGCATCGACTACCTTCGCAAGCACATCATCCAGATGGAGGAGGCCGTGAAGGACGGCGTCGACCTCATGGGCTACACCCCCTGGGGCTGCATCGACCTCGTCAGCGCCTCCACCGGCGAGATGGCCAAGCGCTACGGCTTCATCTACGTCGAGAAGTACGACGACGGCACCGGCTCCCTCGCCCGCCGCAAGAAGAAGAGCTTCGACTGGTACAAGAAGGTTATCGCCACCAACGGCGAGGACCTGGTCTAGGCACTCTGGATGCACCTCATCTAGCCACGATCTCGGCGGCTTACGTAGCGTTTAGTACGCTACGCCGCCGAGATCCTGTCTATCTGAGGCACCCCAGAGCGCCTAGACAAGAGTTTGTGCACCCAATCTGCGCGCGATTTTGGCCACTTACGTAGCGTTTAGCACGCTACGTGGCCAAAATCCCCCGCATCTCGGGCACCCCAGCGTCCCTGGACGGGGTAGCTGGGGCACCTCTTCCTGCTCCCGATGAAGCCTCCGATGCTCCTTGGCGTCGGGGGCTTTTCGTGCGTCGACGTGAGTCTTTCGCGTAACCATTTCGCGGCAGGGGATGGGAGGGCCGTAATTGTTGTGAAGTCGCTCGCGTAGACTAAGCGCGAGCGGGAACAAGAGCGGGCAGGAGGAGGTGCGATGAAGGCCACGAATCCACAGGCGCAAAAGCTACGCGGCGTGAACCTCGCCGGATGGCTCGTCCTCGAGACGTGGATCACCCCCTCGCTCTTCGCCTCCACCGGCACCTTCGACGAGGAGGGCCTCGCCCTCGCGGTGCGCGAGGATCGTTTCCGCGAGATCCTCGAGAAGCATCGCAACGAGTTCATCACGAAGATGGATTTCGAGGGCATCGCCATCCGCGGCTACAACGCGGTGCGCCTGCCGGTGCCGTGGCACCTCTTCGGGCCGGAGGGCCCCGAGCCCTCGAACGTGCCGGAGTGCGCGAGCTACGTGGCTTACGCGCTCGATTGGGCGGCGGAGTACGGCCTTCGCGTGGTCCTCGACCTCGCCTCCGTGCCGGGCATGGGCGTGGCCCCGAACGGCCATAGCATCGTCATCGACGCGGAGCGCGACTGGCGCCCGGGAATGCTCGCCGTGGTGGGCGAGATCGCGCGGCGCTTCGGGAAGCATCCCGCGCTCTTGGCCATCGAGCCCCTCGAGGAGCCCGTGGTGGAGCGGCGCCGGGGCTTGCGCATGATGGGCGGCCTGCCGCTTCCGATCCTTCGGAACTACTATCGCGATTGCTACGCGCTCGTGCGTGGGATCGCGGGGTCGTCGCTCGTACTCCTGCTCTCCTGCGGAGGGCGGCCCGACGCCTGGAAGCGCTTCATGGTGTCCTCGCGCTACGAGAACGTGTGGTTCGACGTGCACTGCTACCAGTTCGACGAATCGATCCTCCTCGCGGGGCCCGCGGGGCTGCGCATCCTCGCGAAGCGCTCCGCCGATGCGCTCGAGGCGGCGCAATCGAGCGGGCTCCCCGTGGTGGTGGGGGAGTGGTCGGCGGCGCTCCCGGTGGGCTCGGCCACCGTCACGCCCGAGGGGCGCATCGCGCTCGAGCGCATCTACGTCTCGGTGCAGATGCAGACGTTCTCCGACGCCAGGGGCTGGTTCTTCCAAACATGGAAGACGGAATCGCGCCTCTCTTCCTGGGACGCGCGGATCGCGCTCTCGAGCTTCGAGCGCGGAATGCTCGACTAGCCGATGCCTCCTCTCCCAAAGACGCGCCCCGCGGGGACGCTCTACGTTGTGGGGACGCCGATCGGCAACCTCGCCGAGGGATCGCCCGCGATGCAGCGTGCCTTCGAGGCGGCCTCCGCGGTGCTTTGCGAGGACACGCGTGTGACGGGAAAGCTCCTTTCCGCGTGGGGCATCTCGAAGCCGCTCGAGCGCGCGGACGCGAAGCGGCTCCCCGAGCGCGTGGAGGGCCTCGTCGAGCGCCTCCTCGCGGGCGAGACGCTCGCGCTCGCGAGCGATGCCGGCATGCCCGCCATCTCAGACCCCGGCCAGCTCCTCGTGGACGCGGCGCTCGATGCGGGCGTGCGCGTGGAGGTGGTGGCGGGCCCCTCGGCGCTCACCGCCGCCGTGGTCGCATCGGGGCTCCCATGCTCGCGTTTCCTCTTCCTCGGCTTCCTCGCGAGGAAAGGACGCGCGAGGGCAGACGAGCTCGCGCTCGTGGCCTCCACGGGCACGGGCGCGGTGATCTACGAATCACCGCATCGCGTGCGTGCCACGCTCGCCGACCTTGCGCGTGTGGTGCCGGAGAGGCGCGTGGCGCTCTGCAGGGAGCTCACGAAGCTCCATCAGGAGGTGCTTCGGGGAACCGCCGCCGAGCTCGAGGAGGCGCTGCGCCTGCGCGAGCAGGAGCGCGGGTCGCTCAAGGGCGAGTGCGTGCTCGTCGTGGAAATGCGCGCGCACGGGGAGTGCGAGCAGCCCGCGCCCGAGGCCGTCGAGCTCGCAAAACGTGCCGCCGCGCTCCTCGACGACGGGCTTTCCGCCTCGAAGGCCGCGAAGGCGCTCGCGAGGGAGTGCGGTGTGCCACGCGAGGAGGCCTACGCGGCGGTGCTCGAGCTCAAGGAGGGTGCGGGCGCTTCGGGCGAGGCGAGTTAACCGCATCGCCACATGGCACCTTTATCATGGGGCCAGCCGCGCAGTGCGAGGAAGGGAGTGAAATGGGCAACGACGCATCCACGAACCGCGCCATCGTCGCCGTGTTGGGGTCCGACCGCGCCGGCATCGTGGCTCGGGTGGCGGGGGAGCTCGCGGATCACAACGCGAACATCCTCGACATCTCCCAGACCATCCTCCAAGGCACCTTCACCATGACCATGCTCGTGGACCTCGAGCCCATGGACTGCGATTTCGCCGTGCTCCACGATGCGTTCGAGGCGCTCGCGAAGGAGCTCGGCGTGCAGATCACCATCCAGCGCGAGGAGCTCTTCAAGCTCATGTACCGTCTTTAGCCCCCAACGGGCCGCGGAAGCCGAGCGGAAAGCCGCGCTTCGCGCCTTAAGGAGGACCCGTGAACCACGAAAACGATCTCGAGAGGGATCTCGAGCCCACGCCTTCCCGCACGCCCGC
>CANPVI010000181.1 GCA_947581665.1 uncultured Atopobiaceae bacterium
CGTGTCGGGGGTTCGACTCCCTCCCCCGCCACCAGATAAAACCGCAGGTCGGAGGCCCTAAAACCTCCGACCTGCTTGCGTTGGATCATGACCTCCAGTCAACATTCTGTTAACTTGTTTTGTCGAAAACGCGTTCAAAACCTGGTTTGGGGCCGACGCGGTCACCGTAAAGAGGCCTGCGATCTTTGGGGCGATTTGGCCTCACTCGCCGGTCATCTTCTCGATGTGCTTCTCGTCGATGTAGATGGCGACCTCGTCGCACTTGGGGCACACCGCCGCCTGGGGATAGATGGCCTTCATGCTCAGGCCCTTCTTGCGAATGGCGTTGCGAAAGCCGCGGCAGAGCGAATAGTCCTCCTCCATCTCGGTCCCGTACCTCAGGCACTTCCTCCTAGCCCGCTCCCTTCCCGAAGCCCTCACGCGATTGGATGATTGCGATGGTACAGGCAGGCATGGAAGATGGCGGCACCACCCCCATGTTTTCGATGGAAGAGACCCGACGGACGGGCACCCTCAGGAGGCGGGTGCGCCTATCGGGCGGGCGGGAACCAGTCGAGCTGCGCGATGTTCTCGCGGATGTGCGCGCAGCTTGCGTGGAAGCGCTCGACTTCCGCCGGGGGGAGATCGGGGCGCATGACCTCCTCGACGCCGTGCGCGCCCACCACGCAGGGAAGCGACGCGTAGATGCCCTCCTCGCCGAACTGGCCGGTGAGCAGCGTCGAGCAGGCGACGATGCGACGCTCGTCAGCGAGGATGGCGCGCACGATCTGCGCCGCGGCGTTGGCCACGGCGTACTCGGTGCAGAACTTGCCCGCGATGGTCACATAGCCCGCATGGACCGCGGTCTCCTCGAGCGCCGCGCGATCGAAGCCGAAGCGCTCGGGCTGCTCGGCCTTGAGGACCTCCAGCGGGATGCCGCCGAAGGAGACGCCGCTCCATGCCACGAACTGCGAGAATCCGTGTTCGCCGAGCATGTAGGCCTGGATGCTCTGCTGGGCGAGGCCCACTTGGCGCGCGAGGGTGTGGCGCACGCGCGCGGAATCGAGGGCCGTGCCCGTGCCGAGGACGCGCTGCGCCGGGCCATGGGCGAGGCGTTGGATGAGGGTCGCCACCACGTCGCAGGGGTTGGAGATCGTGAGCCAGATGCCCTCGAACCCCGCATCCTCCACGCGCGGGACGAAATCGCGCGCCTGTGCCGGCGTGAATTGGAGCTCGCCATCGCGGCTTTCCCGCGCGAGGGCGACGTCGCCCGTCGCGTTCACCACGATGTCGCACGCGGCGAGCTCCTCGTAGGCGCACCCCACGGCTCGAATGTCCACGTCATGCGGGCAGAACGAGAGCGCGTCTCCGAGGTCCTGCACCTCGGCGGCGAGCTTTGCCTCCTTGGGCTCTGAGAGTACGAGCTCGTCGACGATGCCTTGGAGCATGAGCGAGTTCGCCACGTGGGCGCCCACATGCCCCATGCCGACGATCCCCACGCGATTTCGAGTGGCCATGGTTTCCCTCACTTCTCGAAGAGCGATGAGCTCGGGTCAAACTTTTCCTCGAGGTAGGCGATGTAGTAGGCGGGGTTCAGCGACTCGCCCGTGGCATCGAGGAGGATCTCGTCGGTGTCCTTCGCGCGGCCGAAACGCCACACGTGCTCCACCATCCACCGGCGCACGGGATCCAAGTCACCCGCGGCAAGCGCCTCGTCGAAGGGCACGCAATCGGCGCGCATGGCGTGGAGCAGCTGCGCGCCGATCACGCCACCGAGCGCGTAGCTCGGGAAGTAGCCGATGAGGCCCATGGACCAGTGCACGTCCTGAAGCGCGCCCTCGAGATCGCCCTCGGGGCGGACGCCGAGGTAGCGCTCATAGAGCTCGGCCCAGCGAGCCGGCACCTCGCCCACGCTGAGCGCTCCCGCCATGAGATCGCGCTCCACCTCGTAGCGGATGACGATGTGGAGGGGATAGGTGAGCTCATCGGCCTCCATGCGCGACGTGGAGAAGCGCACCTCGTTCACGAGCCGCCAGAGGTCGTGCGCGGACACCCCCTCCACGGCCCCTCGGAACTGCGACGCGATGAGGTCGCGCAACGCGGGCGCGAAGGCGGCGCTCCTCGCCACGTAGTTCTCGAAGAAGCGCGAGGAGGCCTCGTGGATGCCCGTCGAGGTGCCATGCGCGAGGCAGGTGTAGTCGTAGCGTTCCTCCACCGAGGATTCGTAGAGCGCATGGCCGCCCTCGTGGATGGCGGCGAGGAGCCCGCTCGTGAGGTCGTGCGGATCGGCGTGGTTCGCGATCATCACGTGGTGCGAATCGATGGAGGACGTGAAGGGATGGATCGTCTCGTCGAGCTCGAGGCGATCAAGGTCGATCCCCTCGAAGGCCGCGACGTCCCTGAAGAACACATACTGGGCCTTGGGGTCGAACGGGCCCTTGAGCGCGTTCGGCGCCACCCAACGCCCCGCGTCGAGCGCCTCGCGCACGCTCGCCGCGATCTCCTGGACGCGAGGGGTCACCTCGCCGAAGAGCGCGTCGAAGCTCGCCTCCGAGCTCGACGGCTCGAACTGGTCGAGCCAGAAGTCGTACGCGCGCATGGAGGGGGCGGCCACCGCGGCGATCTCCCGAAAGAGCGAGACGAGCTCCTCCATCGCGGGCGCGAAGACTCCCCAGTCGTCCACGTCGCGCGCCTCCTTCCAGAGGGAGGACGAGCGGTTCACGAGCTCCACGCGCCTCGCCTCGAGCGTCGCGGGGATGCGGAGACGATCTCGTCGATCTCGGGAAAGCACGCGAAGGCGATCCCTATGATCGGCATCGAGCTCGTCTGCGATGGCCTCCATCGCCTCGAGGAGCGCCGCGGCCTCGCTGCCGCAGAGAAGGTCGTGGTCGGCCGCCTCGAGCTCCGCCATCGCCACCCCGCGGCCCTCCTCGGCGGCGGGAGGGTCGGTGAGCTCGGAGAACTCGAGCACCGCCTGGGCGCTCGCAAGCGCGTAGCGGCGCCTCTCGAAGGCATCGAACGCGTCGATCACCTCGCGTGCCGTCGGCTTCGCGTCCACAGCGCCACTGCGTGCGCCCTCGGCCTCATCCATGACGTCTCCTGACCATCGATGCGGGTGGTGAGCCCAGTATTATCCAACCCTTGCCCCTTCCCTGCGCACGAGCGCGAACCGAGCGCCCGCGATGTCGAGTTCCTCTCCGGCGCGAAGCTGCGTCGCCCCCTCGACCTCCGCACCGTCCTTGGAGGCCCTCGCGCGCCGATCTATGAGCGTGACCTCGGCGTGCTCCCCCGAGAGCGCGATGCGCGCGTGCTCATCGCACACGGTGAAATCGCTCAGCACGATCTCGCTTTGCGGAAGCCTTCCCACCGAAAGCCCCGCGCCCTCGAGGGGCACGAGCACCTCCACGCCACGCCAGCGCACGCGGATGTAGAACCGCCCGCCCTCTTCGGAGGCGTCGGGGGCCTCCCCCTCCTCGCCCTCGCCGGGGATGGCCATCTCCTCCCTCGACGCGAGCGCCTCTGGTGGTGCCTCCATCACCGCCGCTCCCGAAGCCACATCGGCCACCACTTGGGTGGCCACCGGGGAGGGTGCGGCCTCTGGGGTCGGGGCTGGGG
>CANPVI010000182.1 GCA_947581665.1 uncultured Atopobiaceae bacterium
CATGGCCGTCATCACCGACGGGGGTGAGGAGGCGGTCGCGCTCGCTGGCGTGATGGGCGGCCTCGATTCGGAGATCGATGAGCACACGGTGGACGTGCTCCTCGAGAGCGCTTGCTTCGCTCCCGGTTCCGTCTCGCACACGAGCCGCGACCTCGACCTCATGAGCGAATCCTCGCTGCGCTTCGAGCGCGGGGTGGACGCGTCGCGCTCGGCCGCCGTGGCCGACATCGCCGCCGCGCTCTTCGAGGAGTGCTGTGGCGCGACCGTGTGCCCGGGGGCCGTGGACGTGTACCCGCGCCCGGTGGATCCCGTGCGCGTGACGCTTCGTCCCGATCGCGCCCGTTCGTTCATCGGCGCGGACATCGCCACCTCGTTCATGGTGGAGCGCCTGCGCCGTCTCGGCTGCGAGGTGTCCGAGGACACCGATGGCTCGCTCTCGGTGCTCTGCCCCACGAACCGCCCCGATCTCACGCGCGAGGCCGACCTCATCGAAGAGGTGTGCCGGCTCTATGGCATGGACAAGGTTGAGGCCACCATCCCCGCCGCGGCGAACCACACGGGTGGCCTCACCCAGGCCCAACAGCGCGTGGAGTCCATCGGCCGCGTCCTCCGCGCGACGGGGCTCTCCGAGACCATCAACTACAACTTCGCCGAGAAGGGCGACCTCGAGCGCCTCGGTCGCGAGGATGTGGGGCTCGGCATCCCGGTGCGCATCCTGAACCCGCTCTCGATGGACCAGGACGAGATGCGCCGCACGCTCCTCCCCGGGCTCCTGCGCTCGGTGGCCTACAACCTCGACCACGGCGTGCCCAATGTGACCCTCTACGAGCAGGGTCGCGTGTTCCTCGGCAGCCCCGAGGCCTCCCAGCCCGCCGAGCCCGACCGCGTGGCCGGCGTGCTCTTAGGCTCCTGGCACGATGAAACCTGGTACGAGAAGCCGCGCGAGCTCGACTTCTTCGATGCGAAGGGCATCGTCTCCGCGCTGCTCGACGAGCTTCGCGTCGAGCGTGTGCACTACGTGGCGGCATCACCCGAGCGCTACGGATGGCTCCTCCCCGGCCGCTCGGCGGAGGTCCGCGCGGGCAAGCGCCGCCTCGGGTGGATCGGCGACGTGCACCCCGAGATCCTCAAGCGCTTCGGCATCTCCCAGCCGGTCGTGGCCTTCGAGCTCGATCAGGATGCGATCGTCGAGCTCGCGCACGATGAGCTCCCGTTCAAGGGAATCCCGGTCTTCCCGGGCATCGAAGTGGACCTCGCGCTCGTGGTGGACGAGGGGACGACCTACGAGACCTGCGTCCAGCGCCTCGATTCCGCCGGCGGGCGCCTGCTCGTGGATATCGAGCTCTTCGACGTGTATCGCGATCCCGTGCGCGTGGGCGAGGGGAAGAAGTCCATGGCCTTCCGCCTCACGTTCCGCTCGCCCGATCGCACGCTCAAGGCCGAGGAAGTCGACGCCATCATGGCGAAGCTCGTGCAGAAGGTGCAGAAGTCGCTCGGCGCCGAGGTGCGCAGCTAGGCACGTGGACGTTTCGCCGCGAACCCCCACTTGGCCCCCCTCTGCGAGCAAAGGGAGGCCAAGTGGGGGTTCGCGGCGAAACGTCCGAATCGCTATTTGCGGCCCTCGTAGCTTGCGGTTTCGGGGTTGTCGGCGAGGAGTATCGCGGGCGGCGGACCCTCCTTGAGGCGCTTCCTCTTGGGAGGGCGCACGGGCGCGGGGGAGGCGGGGTCGTGCCCTGCGGCCTCCATCTCGGCCACGTAGCGGGTGAGGCCCGCGCGAATCTGCGCGTCGGCGGCGTTGAAGGCGGCTTCGAGGAAGTTTCGCGTGAGGAGCAGGTAGCCGTCGGCCGCGCACTCCGCAGGCCCCACGTCGAGCTCCTTGGGATCGCCCGAGATGGTGTCTTCGGCCGAGGGGTCGAGAAGCCTCTTCGCGGCCACGACGGCCCTCTTCGCATCCTCGGGGGCGATCTCATAGGGGCCGAACCGCTCGCATGTCGAAAGGAGCGCGGGCGTGGCCTCGACGCGAAGGCTTGGCGCGAGGAGGCGCCCGAAGCGCGCGAAATCCTTCTGCTTGCGGATCCTCGTCGTGGTGCCGGCGGGGATGCCGTGGGCGGCGTTGAAGGCCCTCACGAGCGCGTTGTACGAGTGGTCCGCCACGAGGTGCGCCCATACGCCGAGCGTGAGGTCATCGACGCCACCGAGGCCGATCCCCTCGGCGATGTAGTCGTCCCAAAACTCGCTCGCGCCGGGAAGCGGGATGGCGTGCGGCGCGGTGACGTGCGTGTCGCAGTAGCGAAGCGTGTGGCTCACGTCGCCCACGAGATAGCCCACGTAGACGTCCGGTGCGAAGTTTCCGAAGAGGAAGACGTTCACGTCGCGGATGCCGAGATCAACCGGCTCGCTCTCGCGGAGGAGCCGCTCGACGTGGGCAGCATGGATGTTCCAGGAAGGCATGGCGCCAAGTGTAGCCCCAAACAAAAAGAAGCCCGGAGACCAGCGGAGAGAGGAGAGAAATGAGAGAGATGCGCTGGCATCCGGGCTTCCGTGGAAGGACCTCGCGACTTCCCGGTTTGGGCGGGGGAGGAGAAGCCGCCTTTGATGTGTCCTTCGCTCCGACCACTACATTCCCACTTTTCCGCCGATGAAGACGCGAGTAATCGGCGACCACATCCTCTCCAAGAAAAGCGCCGTTCATCCTCGCAGGGGAACCGTTTGCGGGGAAATATCCCGCTTCTTGAATGGATGGGGTGCCGGTGAACGGTACGTGGCGAGGGAATTGCGCGAAAGGAAGTGGCCATGATCGCGAAGACCATGGCCACCTTTTCAAGAACACTTGGGACACGCGAAGGACACGAGATCCTCACATGCAGCCGTCTACCAGCGCCTATGAAACTTGCGCCACCATCATCATGTTCGTGCTGGTGACGTAGTCGCCGGAAGACGGCGAGGTCTGCGGGTCGCCCGCGGTGATGACGGCCATGTCGCCCTGCTCCACCACGCCGTTCTTCTTCGCCACGGCGAGCGCGTCGTAGATCGTGGCGGAGAGAGTGCCCTGTGTCGTGGACTTGAAGGCCTGGACGCCCCAGTAGAAGGAGCATTTGCGGATGGTGATCTCGGAGGGCGAGAACGCGTAGACCGGCAGGTGCGGGCGGAAGTTCGAGATGAGGCGCGCCGTGCGGCCGGTGGCCGTGGGGGTGAGTATGGAGCTCGCGCCGCAGCGCTCGGCGGTCGTCACGCACGCGAAGCCGATGGCGCCGTTCACGTTGCGCACGCCGCCACGATCGAAGTAGTGCTGGCGTTCCTGCAGGTAGTGCTCGGTTTCCTGGCAGATCGAGCGCATCATCTTCACGGACTCGACGGGGTACTTGCCCGCGGCCGTCTCGCCGGAGAGCATCACGCAGTCCGTGCCGTCGAGTACGGCGTTCGCCACGTCGGTGACCTCGGCGCGCGTGGGACGCGGGTTGCGGATCATCGAATCGAGCATCTGCGTGGCGGTGATGACGGGCTTGTAGCCCTCGTTGCACTTGCGGATGATCATCTTCTGGATGTGCGGCACCTTCTCGGGCGGGATCTCCACGCCGAGGTCGCCGCG
>CANPVI010000183.1 GCA_947581665.1 uncultured Atopobiaceae bacterium
CACGGGCGAGTAGGTGTTCGTGATCGTGAAGCTTGTATCGTCGTCCTCGTCCTGCTTGACTTCCTTCACGTAGCCGCTCGGTACGCCAACCTCCTCGACGCTGTAGGTGATCTTCTGGCCCACGAGGAGGTTCGCGTTCTCATAGACGTCGGGGAGCTTATGGTTTCCGCCGAGAATGTTGTTGCAGGTGACCTTCGTGGTGGGGTTCGCGATGGTGCCCGAGATGGCCTTTTCGGAGATCACAGCACCAGCGTCGTCGCTTTGCCAGGCGGTGATCGACTCGTCGACCGTGGTCTCGGTGATGGTGTAGCGAAGCCCCACGGGGAGGTTCGGGATGCGAAGCGTCTCGCCGTCCTTGAGGCTCACGTCGGCAGATCCATCCTCGAAACCGACGCTGCGAGAGCTCGCACTGCCCGAGATGGCGCCCTCGATCTTCCCGGCGTCTTCGAACTCCTCGATGTTCGTGAACGCAATCCTGAAGCTGAAGGGCGTGGCCGGAACGAGGTCGCCGGTACCCACCAGCACGTCCTTCTCGAGGCTGAGCGTGCCCGTCGTGTAGGCGTTGGTGAAGGTCACGTCTTGCGTCTCGCCGCCCGCGATGGTCGCGGTGGCGACGCCGTCGCCCGCCTCGGTGGCGGTGCCGGAGACTGTGGCCTCGTAGCCGGGCACGAGCGTCTCGGAGATCGTGATGGTAGCACCGATGGGCAGTCCCGTGATCGTCGCCGTTTCACCGCCGGTGAGCGTGAGCGTGGCCGCGCCGTTCGTGAAGTCGATCTTTGTGGGGCGAGTCGCGCTTGGCGTGCCGCCGGAATACGTGACGGGCCTCGGCCCTGTGATCGGCGTGCTTGCTTGCAGCGAGAACGTGAACTTGCGCGCCGAATCCGTGCCCTCTACCTGCTTCGTGAGAGCCAACGCGCCGCCGCCGAACGTGTTCGTCACGGTCACGTCCGCGCTGCCGCCGTCATAGACGACGTTTGCGGCCACGCCACCGCCCTCAGCGGGGGTGCCGCCCTCGTAGCTCGTGGCGTAGCCGTAGTTCGTGTAGTCGCCCTCGCGGACGAGGTACTCGCCCGAGGGGAGCGCGGGGAACGTTGCCGTCTGGCCGTCTTCGAGCATGAGGGTCACGAAATCGTTATCGATCGTGAACGAACTCTCGCCGATCGAGTAGTCGTAGCCCCGCACGCTCGCCGTGGAACCGGTCGGCGAGACGGTGATGCTGAACTTCTGCCCGGGCACGGGATCCCCCGTGACCTTCTTCGTCACCGTCAGTGAGCCGGTCTTGTACACGTTGGTGAAGGCGACGCTCGCGGACGACCCGTCATCGGGAACGGTACCCGTCGTGCTTCTCGCTCCCGGATTTGGCGTACCGCCGGTGATCTCGGTCGCATAGGCGTCGAGCGAGCCGCCGCCGGAAACGCCCGTCTCCGTCACGGTGTAGCCGAGGCCGGCCGGTAGACCGGTTAAGTCCACGCTACCTCCGCCTGCGAGTGAGAGCGTCGCGACGCCCGCATTGAACGCAATGCCGCCGTAGTTGCCGGTCACTTGGTAGGCGTGGTCGCCTGAGAGGCGAACCTCGAAGTTGAAGCTCCGCGCGGCGTCGGAGGCGAGGCCGCCGCTCACACTGTTCGAGATCGAGACACCACCGGTCTTGTAGGTGTTGGTGAACCTGACCTGCTCGTTGTCGCTAAACGTGCCCGTCACCGTGTTATCGGTGAGATCCTTCGACTCGTCGCCGACTGTCGCGGTCGTCACGTACTCGCCGCTCGAAGGCACGAGGTCGTCGATGCTCTCGCCGTCTTCGAAGTAGCCCTCCTCCTTGACGGTATAGGTGCCCTCGGGCATGTTCGTCGCCTCGACGCTCGCCAGCCAATGCTCTTCGGCGATTGGTTTGAGCAGGACCGTCGCCTTGCCGCCCTCGAAGACCATGCCGCCGTGGTCGTGCCCGGAGCAGTCGTCGTGGCCCACCTGAGTCACGGTGAAGACGTAGGTCCTCCCCGCCTGCCAGGGCGCCGCGTCCACCACCTGCTTGGCGAGCGTGAGCGTGTTCTTCTGGTACCGGTTGGTGAACGAAACGGCCTTGGTCACCCCGTCCTCGATGGTTACCGTCTGCGAGAGGGCGGGCGAGGCGATGTAGCTCCCGCTGCCGTCCGGCGTTTCGGCAACGGTGACCTGCACGTTCGCGGGCAGGCTCTGGAACGTCACGGACTCGTCGTTCGAGAGGGTGAACGTGGCGACGTTGTTCTCGAAGACGATCGACTCGTGGGTTCCTGGGTCCGTCGCGCCGCGCGGCCCGTTCACCACCTGGCCGTCCGACGAGCTCACCTTCACCGTGAAGTCGAACCGCTTCGACGTCTCGGCGTCCTCGCCCGTGATGGTCTTCGATACCGTGAGGTTCCCGCCGGCGTAGGTGTTCGTGACGTTGACGGTGGTGTCGGCATCGAGCGTGCCCGTCGCGCTCCAGTCCGTGGAGCTCTCAACATCGTCGCCCGTGAACGTGGGCGTGTAGCCCGCCTGGCGCGTCTCCGTGACGCTGAAGGACGCGCCCACGGGAAGGCCCTCGATCGAGGCAGCGCCCGCCCCCTCCGAGAGGCTGAGCGTGAACTTGTCGCTCACGCCGTCGGTGAATTGCAGCTTGCCCCCGTCGATCCCCGTCGCGTCGAACTGGCCGTCGAGGAGGTCATCTTCAACGACGACCTGGAACTCGAACGAGCCCTCGGCGTTGCCGCGCTCGACCGTCTTGTTGATCGTCAGCTTCGCGGGTTGGTAGGTGTTCGTGAAGGCGGCTGTCTTGGTCGCACCGGACACGATGGTCCCCTCGGCGTCCTTCGAATTCGAGCTGTAGCCGATTTGGGAAGCCTCGCCTACCTCGTACGTGTAGCCGGCAGGGATGTTTTCGATTTTCGCGGACTGGTTGTGCCCCAGGCTGAACGTCGTCGCGCCGTCCGAGAAATGGTAATCGCCGATGTTCCCCTCATATGGCGTGCCGTCCGGTTTGTTGAGCTCGACCGTGAAGGAGAAGGTGCGCCCCGCCGCGATGACGCCGTCAACGCCGTTCGCGTCGACGGTCTTCGTGATCGTGAGGTTGCCCGGAGCGGGCTCGCGCACCGTCATGCTTTGAGACGTGCTTGCCTCCAGGAGGTCCCCGTTGCCCTTGAAGCCGATCTGCACGGTCTTCGAGCCCAACGTGCTCGCCGCCGGAGCGGTGATCGTGAGCGTGACCGCATTGCTCACGTCGTCTATGGCCTCGATGCTCGTCACCAGGCCATTGGCGCCTGTGATCTCGAAGTCGTCCTTGCTTATGGGTCTGTACGCGGCCGGCTTGCCGTTGGCATCGGTGTACATGACCTGGAGCCGCACGGTGATCGACTCGCCGGCGTTCACCTCGAGCGAGCTCGCCACCGGCGATCCACCGACATCGAGAACCGAGATCGTTGGCGTCGCCTTGGCGATGGAGAACGGCACTTCGAAGTTCTCGCCCTTTGTCTCTGCGGGTTTGGTTTCCTCTTTGATGGTTTCGCCCGCCGCGTTCTTCACCACGAAGCCGATGATGCCCTCGAGCTCATTCGGGATGG
>CANPVI010000184.1 GCA_947581665.1 uncultured Atopobiaceae bacterium
CCATCGAACCCCAAGGCTCCATACCCTGCCCATCAGGCCTTGATCTGGTTTCCGGGATACGGGTCGTAGTCGCTGTATGGCACGCGCGCGACGATGACGCCTGCTGCGTCGCGGACGAGCTTGTGCTTGGAGTAGCGCGTCTTGAATGCCGGGTCGCGACGCGCGGGATCGTAGGTGGATTGCTCCCACACATAAGCACCCGCATCCCGGTACTCCTCAAACCTCGCGTGCATCGAGTGCCAGTCCCCTATGAGGCGCTCGAGTGCCGGGCCCTGAGTCCGAATGACCGGGCCCTCGGGGCCTACGTCGGGCCTGAGCGCGAAGGAGTGCGCGATCTCGAAGAGGGCGTGGATCGCGCACATCGGCGTGCCCAGATCGAAGAACACCAACGACTCCCACGTGACGCGGAACGCCCCCGCCAGCGCCTCGATGTGCTCCTGCTTGGGGAGCCTCGAGCCCGATGCGTAGGACTTCAGGGTGCTGATCCCGATGCCCGAGAGTCCATGCAAGTCGGTGAAGGTGAGGCCGCTCCTGCGCTTGAGCCATGCGAACCTCTCCTTGAAGGATCGGCCACCTTCGACGTCGGGTGAGCCTCCCGCATCGTCGCGCGCATCGCCGCCCCCCGCACCATAGCGGCACTTCCACAACATGTAGCTGTCTCGGGCGCCTTGGAGGGCGCTTCCGCGCAAGCCATCCTCCGCCCCGATCTCGCTGCGATACACCGAGTAGCGCTCTGCCCATTCGGCTATCTCCGCCGACAACGGGGTGTCGAGCGTCCTCACGTAGGCGTAGTCCGCCGTCACGGCTGGCCTCAAGTTGAAGGAGTTGCCGAGCTGGAAGAGCGCTTGGGCAACGAGGCGCATGTCCGTTGCGTTGCCGTCGCTTCCGCTCAGATCGATGGGTTGGAGCGCCTCTGGCGCCACGCCCAGTGCGTGCGCCAAGGCCTCGAGATCCTCGCGCTTCGCGAGAGATTTCGCGCCCTCGTAGTTCTTGATCCTCGCGAGGGGGACGTCGCTCGCGCTCGAGAGGTCGGATTGCGAAAGGCCCTCTACCCTGCGCAGCTCGCGCATACGCTCCGCGAAGGCCACGCGGCTCAACCGGTTGCTCGTACGTCTGTTGACCGCCATGCCGTCCTCGCGCCTCGTCGTGTACTTTCCAGAAGGTGTAGATATTGTGAACCTTTCCCGGATCCTCGTCCATTCCCACGCTGTTCGTCGTAAAGGAGTAAAGTTTGTATCCGCATGAGTAACTAATGTAAACCTTCCGACATCGAGGAGCAGGACATGGAACAGAGGCTAGTCGGGAAGGACGAGGTGAAGCGAATCATCGGCACGTCGTCGGATCAGACGGCCTATCGAGTCATCCGGAGGCTGAACGACGAGCTTCGCGCGCAGGGGATGCTCACGATCCGCGGTCGGGTCAGCCTCCCCTACCTCCTTCACCGGTACTTCGGAATACGAGAGGAGGAGCTATGAGCGTCGTTCGCGAGGAAAACGGTACGTGGACGGTTCGCGCCTACTACCGGGACTTCGACGGGGAGCGCAAGCGCAAGACGAAGCGCGGCTTCAAGACCAAGCAGGCAGCCAAGGCATGGGAGCGGGACTTCGAGGCTCTGCATGAGGGTTGCGCTGACATGACGCTCCACACGTTCTGGACTGCCTACAGCGAGGACATGCGTCCGCGCCTTAAGGTGACCACGTGGGCGACGAAGGAAAGCATCATGGAGAAGCACATCCTGCCCACGCTTGGCGGATACCGCCTTGCTGAACTCACGCCATCAGTGATCATGCGTTGGCAGACGGGATTACTCGAGGCGACGGATCAGCGAACCGGATTGCACTTCTCGAGCACCTATCTGCGCACCGTGGAGAACCAGCTCTCCGCAATCCTGAACCACGCCGTGAAGTATTACGGCCTCCACGCGAATCCCATGCGCCTCGTAGGCAAGGTGGGGACGATGAGGGCCCCTGAACCGAGAGTGTGGACGAGGGAACAGTTCAATACGTTCGCCGACGCCATCATGGACAAGCCCATTTCCTACGAGGCGTTCGAAGTCCTCTACTGGTGCGGGCTCCGCGTCGGCGAGCTGCTCGCGCTTACGCCCTCCGACATCGATACGGCGAAGCTTCGGATGAGCATCACCAAGAACTTCCAGCACGTCAAGGGCGAGGACATCATCCTCACGCCGAAGACGCCGAAGTCAACTCGCACCATCGCCGTTCCCAGATTCCTCGCCGAGGAGCTTGACGACTACGTCAGGCTGTTCTGCATCGGCGAGGGCGAGCGCATGTTTCCCGTGAGCAAGGACTTCCTCCGTCATGAAATGGTGCGGGGCTGCAAGGCCGCGAACATGACGCCCATCAGGATCCACGACTTGCGCCACAGCCACGTGAGCCTGCTCATAGAACTCGGCTTCAGCGCGATTGCGATTGGCGACAGGATCGGCCACGAATCTGTCGAGGTGACCTATCGCTACGGGCACCTCTTCCCGAACGTGGCTAATAGCGTCGCGGAGACGCTCGACCGTCTGGCGGGTGAATAGCATGTCGGCGAAAAACCTCGACGCGCACCGTCGTTGGCGAAACGTCACGGTCGCCTTCCGCGTGTCCGAAGAGGAGTCGGCGCTCATTAACGCGCTCGTATCCATGAGCGGGCTCACGAAGCAGGACTACATCACGAGGCGATTGCTCGATCGCGAAATCGTCGTCGTTCCGAGCAGTCGCGTACATCGGGCGCTTCGCGAGCAGATGCGCATGGTGTATCTCGAACTGCGACGGCTGCGCAAGGCATCGGAGTTGAGCCCGGAGCTCGAAGCGACCATCGCGACTCTGTCACGCATCTTCGCGGAACTCGACGATTCAACTCAGTCCGAAGTCGAACGCGAGGACTCCCTCATCGAGAACCTGACGTGAGCTGCGCCATGCGAATACACGTGCGCAAGCTTTCAGTACACGTCGTCGCGCGCTTCCCACAGCACGTGATGCGCGAGTTCGTTCGCTTTTGCGCGCCCGATGGCGCGCGGTTGCGAAAAGACCCCTCAACTCCGCAAGAGTCGCTACCGACTTCACACCGTCGATTTGTGGCCACAAATCCCGGAGCTCGTCGGTCGCATTGGCAGGGCTCCGCCCATGTACCTGGAGGAAAAGCATGACGAAGGAAAACAGGGACAGGATCGTGAAGGTGCGCTTCACCGAGGACGAGTTCCACGTGGTCGAGACGGCGGCGAGGATGCTCGGACAAACCCTCAGCGCATACGTGCGAGACCGTTGCGTGAACGACGACGCGTCGATCATCACGATCCTCGCCGATCACCACGAAATGATGAAGCAGGAAAGGGAGAAGACAAAGCGGCGCCCTCGCATGGACGACTTCGCGCCGACCTTCGTGCACACGCGCCGTTCCGAGTTCGAGGACATCGAGCCGATCGTAGAGGGAGACGAGTCGCTGTCGAAGCGGGTGATCGTCGAACCTATGCGAAGGAGGGGAGCGCCGAAGCTCAATCGCGTCTCCATTCGCGTCACCGACTACGAGTGGAAAGCGCTCCACTACCGCGCGCATCTCTGC
>CANPVI010000185.1 GCA_947581665.1 uncultured Atopobiaceae bacterium
CATCACGCGCTACCTCGGAATCCGGGTGTTCCTCGAGGTAGCGCGTGATGCGATACGCCGCCTCATCGGCGGAAGTGAGGCCAAGCGGTTGCGCGGCCTCGAAGGCGAAGTAGTCGTTCAGCGCCGCATAGACCTCGCGCGCGCTCCCTTTCGCGTCCGCCTTGCGGATCGCCCCTCGGAGGGTCGCCTCCTCGACGAAGATGCGCCGCGACGCCTCCGGATAGAGCGCGATGAAGTCCTCCGGGAGGTCGAGGGAGGCAGACGCGTAGTTTTGGAGGAAGACCGGGCGCGTGAACCCCATGGCCTCGCCCGGGATCGCCAAGCTCAGCATGAGCGGCAAAAAGAGGAGCAGCGCCAGAAGGACCGCGTAGGCGTAGAGCGCGACGTTCTTCGAAAGCACCTTGACCAGGGTTGCGCAATAGCCCATGCTACGCTCCATTCGCGCGAGAAGTTAATGATGAACGATAATAACGATATATGAAACATTATGGATACGTCAAGGTTGCGCAATCGCCTGCGGAAGCGTAGCGACTCCGTGGGATCGCCTTGAGTCCTGCTGCACGGAGGTTGCGTTCAGAAGACAGAACGATCTGCGAGCGGTAATCGTATTACAATTCTGCAATACGAAAGGAGCTGCCCATGGATAGCCATATCGTCGTCCATGGTCGCGTCATGGAGCGGCACCCAGAGATCACTCCCGACGACGTGGGCCATGCCTGGGTGAGCAGGGTAGCGTCGGCAATTCGACGAACCCCTCGCACGGATCAGATGGTCGTCGTCGGTTTCGATGCTCGTGGAAGGCTTCTGGAGATGGTGGCGGTGGAATTGGAGGACGGAGTGCCATTGGTGTTCCACTGCATGACGCCGCCGTCGGCAAAGACGCTGGTGGAGACCGGCCTCGTAGGCGAACGATAAGGAGCGTGTCATGGAATACCAGCTCAAGAACGGTGGAACCATCGACGATGCCGCGCTCGAGGAGATGGCGCGAGAGTGGGAGAACGGAGAATGGGAGGGCCACCTCGAGAACGTGGTGGTGGGGCTTCCCGACCAAGGAGAGGACGTCCTGACGACCGTCTCGTTTCGCTTGCCGAAGTCGCGGCTTCTCGCAGTGGAAGCGGCGGCTTTAAGGGCGGGCATCAGCAAATCCGAGTTCTACCGAAGGGCGATTGACCGGGAACTGGCTGCTCTGGCCTGATTACGCGAACCATAAGAGACTATAAAAGACTATAAGAAACCATAAGAGACTATAAGAGACTATAAGAGACTATAAGAGACTATAAGAGACTATAATCTGCCATATCCCCGTTTGGGCTCGTCATTGGCCAGTTTTTCGCAGAGGGTGAGGCACATTATGCAGGACACGGTCTTTCGGCCGGCCTTCGGCACGCGTCCGGATCGCATCGTGGGCCGCGATGCCGAGATCGGTGCCTTCGTCGACGGCCTTGCGGATCGCGTGGGTGCCAGGGATCGTGCCACGCTCTTCCTTGGCCAGCGCGGCATGGGCAAGACCGCGCTCTTGCTCGATGTGGAGGAGCGAGCTCGAGCCCTCGACTTCGTGCCAGTGCGCGTCACCGCCTCGGAGACGATGCTCGAGGAGATCATCGAGACCGCGCAAATCGAGGGGGAGACCTTTCTTGGCCGAGATCGCCATCGCCTCGCCGGGCTCTCGGCGAACGCCTTCGGCTTCGGCGTCAGGCTCACGTTCGAGCAAAGCGTGCGAGAAGCCTACGGATTCAGGGTGAAGTTGTCGCTGCTCTTGGATCGTCTCGCGGAAGTGGGCTTGGGTGTGCTCCTCCTCGTTGACGAGGTTCGCTCCACCAGCCCCGAAATGCGCGCATTGGCCACCACGTATCAGCATCTCGTGGGCGAGGAGAAGAACATCGCCATCGCCATGGCTGGACTTCCCGCCGCCATTTCGAGTGTCCTTGACGACGAGGTACTCACGTTTCTCAATCGTGCGCGTCAAGTGCGCCTCGGCCCCGTCCCCGTGCCGGAGGTGGAGGCCTACTACGCGGAGGTGTTCGAGCGCCTCTCGCTCACCGTCCATCCAAGGGAGCTTCGATCCGTTGCGCATGCAACTCGCGGATTCCCCTATTTGCTTCAGCTCGTCGGCCATTATCTTCTCCTCTACGAGCGTGATGGCGCCATTGACGGGGAAGTGGCTGCGGCTGCCGTGGAAAGCGCGCTTGAGGATCTCGAGGAGACGGTCTTTCGGCCGGCGCTGGCACCGCTCTCGCCGAAGGATCGCCAGTTTCTCGATGCCATGGCCGAGGACGAGGGGCCAAGCAGGGTTGACGCCATCCGTGAGCGCATGGGAGTGAGCTCAAGGTACGTCCAAACCTATCGTCGTCGCCTCATCGACGCGGGTGTCATCAACCCCGTTGGACGCGGTACGCTCGATATCGCCATTCCCTATCTGCGAGATTACCTCCGCGACGAGCTCTGATACCCCTAGGGGCGAATGCCACGCCTGGCGTGAGGAGATACAAGACCAAAGTCGCCTGAGGGGTTGCCCACCCCTCGTGCGGCGTTGACAGGGCCCGTGGACAAGCGCACACTAACCTACCGTTTCGGTAGGGATTAAGGGAGGAAAGAACCATGGCCATCGCAAAGAGCGCATCCGAGCTCGTCGGCAAGACCCCGCTCCTCGAGCTCACCCACATCGAGGAGGAGCTCGGCCTCGAGGCCACGATCCTCGCCAAGCTCGAGTACTTCAATCCGGCGGGATCGGTGAAGGATCGCATCGCGCTTGCGATGATCGAGGACGCCGAGGCGCGCGGGCTCCTTAAAGAGGGTTCCGTGATCGTGGAGCCCACCAGCGGAAACACCGGCATCGGCCTCGCCTCCGTGGCGGCCGCCAAGGGCTATCGCACCATCATCGTCATGCCCGAGACCATGAGCGTCGAGCGTCGACAGATCATGAAGGCCTACGGCGCCGAGCTCGTGCTCACGCCGGGCGCCGAGGGCATGAAGGGCGCCATCGCCAAGGCCGCCGAGCTTGCCGAGGAGATCGACGGTGCCTTCATCCCCGGGCAGTTCACGAACCCCGCGAATCCGAAGGCGCACTTCGCCACCACGGGCCCCGAGATCTGGGCGGACACCGAGGGCAAGGTGGACGTCTTCGTGGCCGGCGTGGGCACCGGCGGCACCGTCACCGGCGTGGGCGAGTTCCTGAAGGGGCAAAACCCCGAGGTGCGCGTGGTGGCCGTGGAGCCCGCGAGCTCGCCCGTGCTCACGCAGGGCACCGCCGGTCCCCACAAGATCCAGGGCATCGGCGCGGGCTTCGTGCCCGACGTGCTCGACACGGCCGTCTACGACGAGGTCATCCCCGTCACGAACGAGGACGCCTTCGAGGTGGGCCGCCTCATCGGGCGCAAGGAGGGCGTGCTCGTGGGCATCTCCTCCGGCGCCGCCACGTGGGCCGCGATCGAGCTCGCGAAGCGCCCGGAGAACGCCGGCAAGACCATCGTGGTCCTGCTCCCCGACACGGGCGATCGCTACCTCTCGACCCCGCTCTTCAAGAGCGAGGGCGAGTAGGCTGGGCTCCTGC
>CANPVI010000186.1 GCA_947581665.1 uncultured Atopobiaceae bacterium
GCTATCTGGGCGCATCAAGACCAAGCTGGATGGGATTACCGCAATGGAAATCATCCCGAGGCGTGCAACTACTACGCGGTGCCCAAATCCGAGAAGATCGGTGGCGGCTACTACGAGCCTGTGTACGAGAACATATGGGTCGTGGACTCGCCGGGTCACTGGGAGTAAGGAGGGTCGGGATAACTCCATTCGGTGAGTTTCGAGGGGCCGCATCGGGATGCATCCGGCGCGGCCCCTCCCCTTTGCTCTTTCTGGTGTGGTTTGGGTGTTTCCATCAGACTCTAATTGGATGAATCAACGGTTTGAAATTCCCTGATTCATCACCGGGAATTCCCTGAAACGCCGGATAAGACGACTAGGCAGGAATAACCAAGAAACAGCAGGACGTGCCACAAAGATAAGGCACGCCAAGACCCGCCGTACCCATACCCTTCGGTTCTGTGCTGACCAGGCGCAAGACCCCAAGGGAAATGGAGGAAGGAATGCTCAGCATGCCCGAGATCGATGGTATACGCAGGATGGATAGGGAGGGGGCGACGCCGGCCGAGATAGCCCGCGCCACCAACCACGACCCCAAGACCGTGAGGAAGTACATCGAGATGGACGACTTCTCGCCCAAGCCGCCCGAGAAGGTGGAGCGCCCCTCCATCCTGGACCCCCACAAGCCCTTCATCGACGAGATCCTCACGGGCGACCTCAAGGTGCGCAGGAAGCAGCGCCACAGCGGCACGCGCATCTTTGAGCGGCTCCGCGACGAGCGGGTGTTTTGGTTCACGAAAATCGGAACCACCTGTCTCACGGAAAACGGAACCACTTGTCTCACGGAATGGAGCCACCACATGAGATAGGGGCCGGCACGAATGTGCCCCGGGCATAGCCGGCCCCCTACGATTCCCCGAGCGGACGACCAAGACCGACTCCGGGGAGTGATGGAGGATGACCATGTCCGAGGCAATGCAAGACTGTATCAGGGAGATGGACAGAGACGGCGTCTCCCAGCGGGAGATCTCGAGGAGGCTGCACGTCGGCAGGAACACCGTGAGGCGCTACCTCTCCGTAAGCGACCTGTCGCCAAGGCCCAGGCGGGATGCGCCCTACAAGAGCCCGACCATGGAGCCGTGGGCGGCCACCGTCGACTCGTGGCTTGAGGCCGACCTCTCGGCCCCGCCCAAGCAACGCCACACCACCAATAGGATCTACGAGCGCCTCGTCGAGCTCGGATTTCGCGGTTCGCGCTCCACGGTCGGGCACTACGTCAGGCACTGGAGGAAGGAGCACGGCGAGGGCCGACCCCAGATGCTCGAGCTCGCATGGCCGGCGGATTGGGCTCAGGCCGACTTCGGCCACGCCACGGCCACGCTCGGCGGAGAGCCGTGCGACCTGCTCGTGCTCGTCGTCACCTTCCCGCACTCAAACGCCCGCTTCTGCCGAGCCGCGCTCGCCAATCGCTCCGAGTGCCTCTGCGACGCGTTGCAGGCGATCTTCGGCCACGTGGGCGGCGTGGCGCCCGTCGTCGTGCTCGACAACGCCACCGAGGGCGGCAGGAGAGTGGGAGATGTCGTCACCGAGAGCAGGCTCTTCACGCAGTTTCGGCTGCACATGGGCTTCGAGGCCAGATACTGCAACCCCCACGCCGGCCACGAGAAGGGATCGGTCGAGAACGCGGTCGGGTTCCTGAGGAGAAACGCCATGGTGCCGCCACCCGACGTCGCCGACATCCACGCGCTGAACGCGATGCTCCTCTCGCGCTGCGACGCGCTCCTCGAGAAGGCGCACTACCGGAGGAAGCCGGCCACCGTCGGCGAGCTCTTCGAGGAGGACAGGAGGGCGCTCCTTAAGCTTCCTCGGGCCGAGTTCAGGGCATTTATCTGGAAGCAGAGGACGGCCGACAAGCTGGGCAGGGTCAAGGCCGACGGCGTCTTCTACACGGTGGGGCCCTACTGGTCGGGCTGGAGGCTGAACGTCGGGCTGGGCGCCTTCAGCGTCGAGGTGGAGGATTTGAAGGGCCGCCACCTGGCGACGCTTCCCAGGTGCTTCGCAGCCGACGGCAGGACCGTCTGCGATCCGACCAACCTCCTCGGCGCGGTCTCCAGGCGCCCGAGGTCCTGGGAGCTCTCCCAGCTGAGGGCCGCCTGCCCCGAGCCCGTCCGCACGGGCGTCGATAGGCTTGGGATGCCCCAGAGGAGGCACGTCCTCAAGGACGTCTCGGTCGTCGCTGCGTCGGTCGGCTTCAAGGAGGCCGTGGGCGCCGCGGCCATCCTCTTCGAGCAGGGAAGAGTCCCCGACCTGGCCTCCATGGACGTGCTGGCCAGGAGGCTTCCGGGGTCCACCGGGCACCAAGCGGGCCCGGACCTTGCCGTCTACGATCGCTTGGCCGGGAGGTGAGGGGCGTGGACGCGAGCGTCGAGAGGATCGTGGAGGCCGGGAGGCGCTGCACGCTCACCGGCAGGGTGATCAGGGACTGGGCCGCGAAGGGGACCCCCAAGCAGAGGGAGTACCTGCTCGGTTACCTGTTGGCCGAGAGCGACTCCAGGGACGCCACGAGGAGGGCGAACCTCGCCAGGCAGTGCGGGCTGCCGCAGAGGAAATCCCTGGAGGGCTACGACTGGACGTCGATTTCGTGGCCGGAGGGGTTTGGCAGGGAGGACCTCCTGTCGCTCTCGTTCGTGGATGCGGCCGAGGACCTCGTGCTCATGGGAGACGTCGGGACCGGCAAGACCCACATGGCCGTCGCGCTCTGCCAGATGTGCTGCGAGAGGTTGGAGCCAGCCCGCTTCTTCACCGCCTCTGCGCTCGTCATGCGACTGAGGCGCGCCCGCGACGAGGGAAACCTCGACCGCGAGCTCCAGAGGATCTCCAAGGCGAAGCTCCTCGCGATCGACGAGCTGGGGTTTCTGCCCTTGGACGCCGACGGAGCGAGGCTGCTCTTCCAGGTGGTGGCGCAGGGCTACGAGCGACAGAGCCTCGTCATCACGACGAACCTCGAGTTCTCGAGGTGGGCCGAGACGTTCGGGGACGCCAAGATCGCGGCCGCCGTGCTGGACCGCGTGTGCCACCACGGACGTCTCATCACGTTCAGGGGCGAGTCCTACCGCACGACGCACTCGCTCATGTCAGGCAGGGGGGTGGTATCGAAATCGTGAGACGGGTGGTTCCGTTTTACGTGAGACGGTGGTATCGAAATCCGTGACTTGACACACTCATCTGCGAGCAGGTGGCCGTCGAAGCCGCCAATCGCAGGGCGATACTCGCGCCACCAACCCGTGCGGTCTAGCGGGATTCACACGATCGAGATGCAGTGGCCACTGATGAGATACATCGGGCAAGTGGAACGCATGGCGAGGAAGGCCAAGTAGGCACGGCCTTCCCACCTCGCACTGCAGAAGCGCAGGCAGTAAAGAAACACTGAGCTAGAGGCTCTGTGTGATCCCGGAAAAGCTTGGGTGGTGTTCAAACCTGAGTTTGCCGCTTTAGTTACCACCGCCGATCGGGCTCGAAGGCGAGCTTTCGCAGGAGGTCCCGCGCCTCGTC
>CANPVI010000187.1 GCA_947581665.1 uncultured Atopobiaceae bacterium
CCCGAAGAGGCCGCCCGAGGCGAAGGCGAAGAAGCCGTGGACCGACTGGTAGCCGTCGCCGTACTCGTCCGCGAAGGGATCGAGTACGGAGAGGATGCGCTGGCGAGAGTAGTCATCGCGAAGCGAATAGGCGAGGTAGAGGCCTATGAAGACGCCTGCGGCCAAGAGGAGCATGGTGGGGCTGTAGCCGTCGGCCGCCATCATCACCCAGAGCGCGATGGCGCACACCATGACCGTGCCCTTGTCGGGCTGGAAGAAGATGAGCACGAGGGTGAGGAGGCAGGCGAGCCCCGAGAGGCGCGCCTGCGGGGAGTAGAGGCGCTTGCCGCGCGGCACGCTCGCCATCACCTGCGCAAGGCAGAGCACCACGCAGATCTTCGCGAACTCCGAGGGCTGGAGCGACACGCCGAGGATCGAGATCCAGCGCGTGGCGCCATGGGAGGCCACGCCCGAGAGCCGCACGACGAGCAGGAGCGCCATCACGGCCCCGACAAGGTAGATGCTCTTCTCGAGCAGGAAGCGATACGGCAGGAGCCGCGCGGCGGCCACCGCCACGATGATGCCCCCCACCGTGAAGACGAGCTGGGAGACGAGCTCGGCCTCGGCGTTGCCCTCGGAGGTGAGGCCCTTGATCGACGAGGCCGAGTACACCATCACGATGCCGAGCGCCACGAGCGCGCAGACGGCCGCGATCAGCCAGAGGCGCGGCGCCGCGATGCGGGCCGCCTGGACCTCGAACTCACGGGCCTTAGCGCGCCTCGGGGCGCGACGGGTGGCACTGCGAGAGGATTGGCTCATCGCTTCCCCGCTTTCTCGGCCACGAGGGCTTGGAAGACGTCTCCGCGCTCCTCGAAGCCGCTGAACTCATCGAAGCTCGCGCACGCGGGCGAGAGCAGGATCGTGTCGCCGGGCACGGCGATCCCGCGCGCCACGTCGAGGGCGTCCGCCATGTGCGCGGCGCTCTCCACGGACGCGAATCCCGCCGCCTCGAGCGCGGCGCGGATCCTCGGGCCCGCCTCGCCGTAGCAGACGGCCGCCTTGCAGACCTCGGCCACCTTCTCGGAGAGGCTCGTGAGGTCGGTGCCCTTGTCCGTACCGCCGAGGAGGACGATCGTGCGCCCCGCCTCCGCGGCGTCGAGGGCCTTCTCCACCGCGTCGGTGTTCGTGGCCTTCGAATCGTCGATGTAGGTGATGCCGTCGCGCGAGCCCACGGGCTCCACGCGATGCGCGAGCGGCTCGAAGTCCGCGAGGGCCTCGGCAACGGACGTCGCGTCCGCGCCCACGAAGAGCGCCGCGGTGGCGGCCGCGAGGGCGTTCGTGTGGTTGTGCGGCCCCTTGATGTGGAGGTCTTCGGCGCGTCCGAGCTCGTAGCGCGCATCGCCGAGCTCCACCACGAGCTCGCCGTCCCCCACCCATGCGGCATCGGCGCCGAGCGGCCGCGAGAATGCGGAGACGCGGCACACGCGAAGGCCGCGCACCTCGAGCGCGGCGGCTTCGCGCGCGCACGCCTCGTCGTCGGTGACGAGGATCGCGAGGTCTGAGGGATCGAGGTTCGCGAAGGCGCGCATCTTCGAGGCCTCGTAGTGTTCGAGCGAGCGGTGCCAGGACAAGTGGTCCGGCGTCACGTTCAGGAGGATGGCCACCTTGGGATGCAAGAGGCGCGTCGTGGCGAGCTGGTAGCTCGAGAGCTCGGTGCAAAACCATTCGTCCTCGCGCGCGTCGACCGCGCTGATGAGGGCATCTCCGATGTTTCCGAGGGCCTTCGCGCCGAAGCCCGACGCACGCAGGAGCTCTGCGACGAGCGTCGTGGTGGTGGTCTTGCCATTCGTGCCCGTGATGGAGATCCAGCGCTCGGGGCTCTCGCGATACGCCAGCTCGGGCTCGCCGATCACCTCGACCGCAGCCTCCCTCGCGGAGGCGAAGAACGGCGAGAACACCGAGATCCCCGGGCTCGCCACCGCGAGGTCGAAGCTGCCCTCGACCTCCTCCTTCGCCACGATCTCGCACGCGTCGCCGTAGCGCGCGGCAAGCTCGGCCACCTGCTCCTCGTTCGCGCGTCCGAAGGCCACGAGGCGCCCCACGCGCCCCTCGGCCTTCGCCTGCGTGAGGTAGGACAGCAGCGCCTGGCCCGTCACGCCGAGCCCGAGGACGCACACGTCGCCGAGTGGGGAGGCAGATCTCTTCAGCGTGCTCATCTCGCATCAGCCCAACTGGAAGAAGAGGGCGAATCCCAAGGTGGAAAACGCCGCGGATACGATCCAGAAGCGAATGACGACCGTCGTCTCCGACCAGCCGCGCTTCTCGAAGTGGTGGTGCAGGGGCGCCATGAGGAAGACGCGCGTGCCCGTGCGCTTGAACCAGAAGACCTGGATGATCACCGAGAGGGCCTCGGCGATGAAGAGCGCGCCCATGATGAGGGACGTGACCTCGGTCTTCGAGAGGACGGCGAGGGCCGCGAAGGCGCCGCCGAGGGCGAGCGAGCCGGTGTCGCCCATGAAGATCTGCGCGGGATAGCTGTTGTACCAGAGGAACCCCACGCAGCTCCCGCCGATCGCGCCCGCGAGGATGGCGAGCGGGAGTTCGTTTTCCGCGAAGCACACCATGGCCATGAAGACCATGACCACGAAGACCGTGCCGCCGGCGAGGCCGTCGAGGCCGTCGGTGAGGTTCACCGCGTTCGAGAGGCCCGCGACGAGCAGGAACACGAAGAACAGGTAGAGCCAGGGGATCTGGAAGCTTCCCCCGCCCGTCTCGATCTCGGTGGTGAGCACGCCGAGGTCGATCTCGAGGCCGCCCGGGAACGCCACCACCGGCGAGCGTCCGGCCCAGTTCACCGAGAGCAGGCAGAAGACGATGGAGATGAGCGTGAGGCTCACCATCTTCTGCGAGGGGGTGAGGCCGAGGGAGCGCCCGTGCGAGACACTCTCGATGTCATCGGCGAGGCCGAGCAGCGCGCAGGCCACGAGCACGAGCACGCCGAGGATGAGTGCCGGCGTCCAGCGCGCGAAGATGGCCACGGTGATGAGCACCGAGGCGATGATGATGGCACCGCCCATGGTGGGCGTGCCCTGCTTCACGAGGTGGGTGCCGGGACCGTCCGCGCGCACCTGCTGGCCCATGCCGCGATGGCGCATGAGCTTGATGAAGAACGGCATGAGCACCATGACGATGATCGCCGAGATGGCGACCGCCAAGAACACGGTGTAGGTGGGATAGGCGCCGGTGTTGATCATCTCTGCCTCGTCGCCGCCTCGCTGAAACGCTCGAGCCCGAGGGCGCGAGAAGCCTTCACCAGCACGAGATCCCCGCTCGAGAGCCTGGGGACCACGAGCTCCGCCGCCTCGAGCGCGTCCTTGGCGCGCAGGACCCTCTCGTGGGAAAGCCCCATGATGGAGGCCGCCTCGGCCATGGTATCGGCGTCCTCGCCGCCCACGAAGCACGCGAGATCGGGCTTGACGGCCGCCACGTAGGCGCCCATGAGGCCATGGAGGTGGCTGGCCTCATG
>CANPVI010000188.1 GCA_947581665.1 uncultured Atopobiaceae bacterium
GAGCGCGTGCTCGCCGTGGGCATCGACGCGAAGCGCATGGTCGGGCGCACCCCCGGTTCCATCACCGCGTTTCGCCCGCTCAAGGACGGAGTCATCGCCGACTTCGACGTCACCGAGGTGATGCTTCGCTACTTCATCGAGAAGGCACGCGGCGATTCGCGCCGTTGGCCGTGGTCGCCGCGTCCGCGAGTCGTGGTGTGCGTGCCCTCGGGCGTGACCTCCGTGGAGAAGCGCGCCGTATTCGAGGCCACCATCCAGGCGGGTGCCCGCCGCGCCTACCTCATCGAGGAGCCGATGGCGGCGGCGATCGGCGCCGACCTCCCCATCGAGGAGCCCACCGGCTCCATGGTGGTGGACATCGGCGGCGGCACCTCCGAGGTGGCCGTGATCGCCATGGGCGGAATCGTGGTCTCGCAGTCCATCCGCACGGCGGGCGACGAGTTCGACGAGACGATCCTCGAGCACGTGAAGAACGCGCACAACCTCCTCATTGGCGAGCGCACGGCTGAGGACATCAAGATCAAGGTCGGCTCCGCCGCGCCGCAGCGCGAGGAGCTCGATGTGGAGGTGAACGGCCTCGACGCCACGAGCGGCCTACCGAAGACCGTGCACATCACCTCCGAGGAGATCCGTCGTTGCTTGAACCAGCCCTTGGACGAGGTCACGAAGGCCGTCAAGGCGGCGCTCGATCGCACGCCGCCCGACCTCGCCTCCGACCTCATGTACTACGGCATCATGCTTACGGGCGGAGGTGGCCTTCTGCGCGGGCTCGACACGCGCCTTCGCGAGGAGACCGGCGTGCCGGTGAACGTGAGCCCGACGGCCCTCGAGAACGTCGTGAACGGCTGCCTGCGCGTTCTTGAGGCCAACGCGCTCTCCGGCGGGTTCGTGCAGAGCAGCGGATACTGATCTCGGGGACCTTTGTGGCTGCGAACTCGTCCCTTTCCGGCTTGGGCAAGAACGATGACGGAAGGCTCCGCACCTTCGTCATCCTCATGGTCGCCTCGCTCGTGCTCTTCACGCTTTCGTGCAGGCCCGAGACGAAGGGCGTCTTCGACGTCGCCAAGGGCGTGAGCCAGACCGCCACGGCGCCCGTGCGCTACCTGGGCACGCTGGTGACGCTGCCCTTCCAGGGCCTCGCGAACGTGGTGGGCAACCTCACGGCACCCGAGGCCACGCTCTCCGAGCTCAAGGAGCAGAACGAGCAGCTCATCGCGGAGAACGCGCTTCTCAGGGAGCAGGCCCTCGCCGCCGAGCGCCTGGAGGCGCTCCTCGAGCTCAAGAACACCAACCAGCTCACCTCAGTCGGTGCGCGCGTCATCTCGGGATCCGTCGATTCCGCGACCTCCTCGATCACCATCGACAAGGGCAGCGTGGATGGCCTCGAGGTGGGCATGCCCGTCACCGATTCGCTCGGCCTCGTGGGGCAGATATCCGAGGTCACGCCCACCACGTCGGTGGTGCGCCTCATCACCGACGAACGCTCCGGCGTCTCGGCGATGGTGCAGGAGAGCCGCGCGCAGGGGCAGGCCGAGGGAGCCGCGGATGGCAGCCTTCGCCTCGCGCTCGTCTCGGGCGACCAAAAGGTGGAGATCGGCGACCTCGTGGTCACGAGCGGCCTCGGCGGCGTCTTCCCGAAGGGCCTCCCGCTCGGGATCGTCACCTCAGTGAACCGCGGCGAGGGCGACCTCTACCAGACGATCATCATGCGCCCCGTGGCCCTCACCGCGCCCTTCGAGGAGGTGCTCGTGGTGACCGAGCTCTCCGACGGCCAGCACGCGAGCGCGGAGGATGCCGCGGCGGCCGAGCGGCAGGACATCGACGCCTCGCAGAGCGCCCCCGACGTCGACGCCACGCACGACCAAGGGGGCGATGAGTCCCCATGATGATCGTGAACGATCAGAACCAGCGCACGCGCCGGCTCGCGATCCTCTGCATCGTATGCTTCGTACTCCAGCTCGCCCTCGCGCCCTACCTCGCCCTCGCTGCGGGACACGTGAACTTCTGCCTCGTCTGCGCCTTCGTGGCCGCATTCATGGGCGGGGGCGTGGCGCCGCTTTGGGTGGCCTTCGTCTCCGGGCTCTTCTTCGACCTCATCTCCACGACGCCGGTGGGCCTCATGGCGCTCCTTTTGGTGGCGGCCGCGTTCGTCCTGAATCCCGGGGATAGGGACCGCCTTGTGGACGAGCCGGTGCGCTGCCTGCGCGATGGCGCGTTCGTGATCCTCGCGGTCGAGCTCCTCTACCAGCTCATGCTCCTGCTCGTCTCGCCGGGGGCGCCCCTCTTCGACGTGTTGTTTTTGCGATGGTTGCCGGCGTCGCTTCTCGACTGGCTTTGCCTAGTACCCTTCGTGCTCGTTCTTTCGCGCACGAAGAGCGATGTGCTCACGCTCGGAGGTGGCGCGAAGAAGAGCTTCCCCGGCAAGCGCTACAAGCTCTAGCGCACGCAATCGAGGTTCATGGACCGTTCGCTTCTCATATTCCTCGCCATCGTGGTGGTCGCCCTCGTGGTGCTCCTGCCCTGGTTCGCGGTGAACCGGCGCAAGAACCCCATCAAGGTGGACATCGGTGGCCAGACGCCGCAGGCGAAGGGCGGCGAGGGCGAGTCCGCCGAGAAGGGATTCAAGCGCAGCATCCTCGGCCTCGGCATCTTCTCCGGGACCATCTTCGGCGTGCTCCTCGCGAGGCTGTGGTCCATGCAGCTCGTGGGTTCCGAGGAATTCGTCGAGCAGGCGGAGCTCAACCGCACGCGTGCGATCACGAGCCCGGCGCCGCGAGGGAGGATCCTCGATCGAAACGGCCTCGAGCTCGTGACGAACCGCCCGTCGCTCGCGGTGGTGGCCACCCCCGACGTCGTGGATGACGAGCAGGAGATGCACCTTCTCGCGAACCTCCTCGGCATGCCCTACATGGCCGTGCGAAGGAACATCCAGGACACGACCGAGGGGATGCAGAGCAACCGCACGGTGGCCGTCGACGTGTCGCGCACCGCCGTGGCCTACATCGAGGAGCACCCGGACCTCTTCCCGGGGATCACCATCGAGGAGCGCAGCGAGCGCGCCTATCCCCATGGCACGCTCGCGGCGCACGTACTCGGCTACACCGGGCCGGTGACGGCCGAGCAGCTCGAATCCGACGCCGACGATCGCGAGAAGATCAACTACGAATCGGGCGACGTCGTGGGCCAGGCCGGCGTGGAGTACCAATACGAGGACCTCCTGCAGGGCATTCGCGGCGAGCGCACCGTCTACGTGAACGCCGCGGGCGAGGTGACGGGCGTGGCCTCCGAGGTGGCGCCGATCCAAGGCTCGGACGTGGTGCTCACGATCGACGCGAAGATCCAGAAGGCCGCCGAAGACGGCCTTCAGCATGCGATCAGCGTCTCGAACGCGGCGGGGGAGAGCGGCGTGGGGCGCGGTGCCTGTCTCGTCCTCGACGCGACGAACGGCGAGATCATCGCGATGGCGAGCGCACCCACCTTCGAGCCGTCAGTCTTCGTCG
>CANPVI010000189.1 GCA_947581665.1 uncultured Atopobiaceae bacterium
CCACCTTGGTGCGAAAGGGGGCGCCCCACGCCAGCCGCGCTTCGCGAGAGGGGATGAGCCAAGCCCCTACGCGAGCGCCTCGTAGAAGGCCACGTCGACGGGCTCGAGCCACTCGGTGGAGAAGTTCACGCCCGGGACCTCGACGGAGAGGTGCGCGAACCAGCTATTCGGCGAGGCGCCGTGCCAGTGTTTCACCTCGGGCGGGATGTTCACCACGTCGCCCGGGCCCATCTCGATGGGCTCCTCGCCCTCGGCTTGGTAGTAGCCGCGGCCGCCCACGCACACGAGGATCTGGCCGCCGCCCTCGTCGGCATGGTGGATGTGCCAGTGGTTGCGGCAGCCCGGCTCGAAGGTCACGTTCGCGATGCCCACCTGCTCGCTCGAGAGTCTCGCAAGGTAGCTCTGCCCGTCGAAGTACTCGCCGAAGGGGTTCGGCTCGCCGATCGGGAAGATGATCGTCTCCTGGAACTCGCCTTTGGTCATCAAGGTCCTCTCCTCGCTTTCTCTTTTCCAAACCGCCCGATGGAGGGCGCGTTCCTGCTATATCGCGAGCGCGGCGCCCGGCGCGAGCGCGTGCACGCGCCCAGGGTTCACCACCTCCGCGGCGAGCTTCACGGGGTCGCCGTTGAAGGTGTTCCAGTCCGGCGCGTCGACGCTTCCCCAGTGGATGCACACGAGCTCGGAGTCGGGATAGGCGTTCGCGAGCCTCACCGCGCCATCGAAGGTGATGTGCCAGCCGTTGTCCGCGAAGTCCATGAAGATGAGATCGGGCTCGGTGGGCATCTCGAGCTGCGCCTTGAGGAGGCGCGAATCGCCGGGCGTCCACACGGTGCCGTCGGGCGTCTCGATCCAAAAGCCGCAATAGTCCTCGAGCTTCCATTCGCGATAGCGCCACTTGGCCACGTCGTTTTGCCAGTTGTGCTCGGCCGGCGTGAGCGTGACCTCGAGCTCGCCCACGGAAAACGTCTCGCCGATGTCGTGGCCGACGGCCCTCAGTCCCTCCTCGCGCATGACCTCGGCCACGTAGCGGGGCGCGTGGAACACGTCGCAGACGCCCTTCAGGTCCTGGCAGGTCTGCCGGGAGAAGTGGTCGTTGTCGATGTGGGTGATGAGGATGGCGTCTACGTGGGGCACGTCGGCCACCTTGAGCGGCGGCTCGAAGAGGAGCGGCATGTCGAAGCCCTCGAGGAGCGGATCCACGAGGATCGTGGTCCCACGGCTGTTCACCATGAGGCTCGCGCTCCCGAGCCAGCGCACCTCGGTGTGGTCGATGGGCGCGAAGGCCTCCGGCCCCACCTCTTCGACGCGCGCGGGCATCGCCTGCTCGCGCGCGCTATAGGCCACGCTCTCCCTGATGTCTCCCATTGGCGCTCCTCTCTTGCCGATTGTCGAACCCTCACCGCCGCGCTTGCGTCGTCAGAGGCCCATCATGGTGCCGTTGCACCAATTCCTTCGCGCGAAAGGGGCTCCCATGGCGAGCGAACCCCGGATCACCATCATCGAAAACGGCCCGTACAAGGTGGAGGGCCATGTGCCCCTCACCCAAGACGCCATCGTCTCCACGGACGGCCACTACCCGATGCAGTATCGCCACGTGTTGAGCTACGCCACCGAGGACGGGGATGGCTACGTGCTCTGCCGTTGCGGGCGCTCGAAGACGATGCCGTTTTGCGACGGCACGCACGCGCGCATCGGCTTTACCTCCGAGGAGCGCGCGTCGCGTGCGCCCTTCGTCGAGCGCGCCCAGCGCTACACGGGCCCCGAGCTCGTGCTCTTGGACGACAACCGCTGCGCCTACGCGCGCTTCTGCCATCGAATGGACTCCGAGGTGTGGAGCCTCACCGAGGACGCCGCGGACGAGGCAACGAGGGAAAACGCCATCGCGGCCGCGTGGGAGTGCCCGACGGGGCGCCTCGTGAGCTGCGACCGGGCGAGCGGCGAGGCCTATGAGCAGCCCTTCGGGCCGAGCATCGTCGTCCTCGAGGACGTGGAGGAGCGCGCGAGCGGCCCGCTCTTCGTGCGCGGCGGCATCCCGCTCGTCGGAGCCGACGGCTTCGAGTACGAGGTCCAGAACCGCTATGCCCTTTGCCGCTGTGGCCACTCGAAGGATGTGCCTTTCTGCGACGCCTACCACGTCACGTATCGCTTCTACGACGGGAGCCCGAGCTTCGAGGGGCGCTTCGGCGCCGAGGATCCCTCGATCGAGGCGCTTCCTGAGCCCGGCGAGCTCCCTCCGCGCACGGATCGCGCCCCGCGCTAGACGGCCTCGCCCATTCGCGCCTACTCGAAGTGCGCCGCCACCTTCTGCAGGTCCTCGATGATCGGCAGATGCTGCGGGCACACGCCCTCGCACTGTCCGCACGCGATGCAGTCGGAGGCCTTGCCGGCGCTTTGCGCCACGATCTCGTAGTTCGTGAAGTTCACCGTCCAGCCCTTCTGCTCGAGGTCCTCGCGCATGTCCTCGTTGTAGAGCGAGAAGTACTCGGGGATGGCGATCTGCATGGGGCAGCCCTCGGTGCAGTAGTGGCAGGCCGTGCAGGGGATGGCGGTCTCGGCGTTGATGATGCGCGCGGCCTCGAAGCACATCGCCTTCTCGTCCTCCGTGAGGGGCGTGAAGTGCTCCATGAAGGAGAGGTTGTCCTCCATCTGTGCGAGGGTGCTCATGCCGGAGAGCACGACCTCCACGCCCGGCAGGCTCGCGGCGAAGCGAATGGCCCAGCTCGCGGGGCTCATGTTCGGATCATGCGCGCGGAAGAGCATCTCCACCGCAGGCGGCACGTTCGCGAGGGTGCCGCCCTTCACGGGCTCCATCACGATGATGGGCTTCTCGTGGGCGCGCGCCACCTCATAGACCTCGCGGCTGTGCACCCAGGGGCTCTCCCAATCGAGGTAGTTCAGCTGGAGCTGCACGAACTCCATCTCGGGGTGGACGGTGAGGATCTCATCGAGGAGATCCGGCGTGTCGTGGAAGGAGAAGCCCACGTGGCGCACGAGCCCCTGGGCCTTCTTCTCGAGCATCCAGTCGAAGACCTTGAACTCCTCGTACTTGGGATACATCGCGGCCTCGACGCCGTGCGCGAGGTAGTAGTCGAAGTAGCCCGCGCCCGTCTTTGCGAGCTGCTCGTTGAAGACCTTGTCGCGGTCCTCGAGCGAGTCGAAGAAGCCCGCGTGGAGCTTCGTCGCGAGCGTGAAGCTCTCTCGCGGATGCCGCTCGACGAGCGCCTCCTTGGCCACGCGCTCGCTCGCGAAGCCGTTGTACATCCACGCGGTGTCGAAGTACGTGAAGCCCGCCTCGAGGAAGCGATCGACCATGGCCTCCACCTGCGGCACGTCCACCGCGGCGGCATTGGCGGGGTCGGTTTGGGGAAGGCGCATGAGTCCGAATCCGAGCTTTGCCATCGGGAATTCCTCTCTCTCGTCGCGGCGGGCGTTCCTGCGCCGCGCGATCTCGTAG
>CANPVI010000190.1 GCA_947581665.1 uncultured Atopobiaceae bacterium
TAGACGAGCGCCCAGACGAGGTTCTGCTTGATGTTTCGCATGGTCGCGCGCGAGAGGTCGACCGTGGCGGCCACGTCGGTGAGATCGCTCGACATGATGACGACGTCGGCCGAGGCGATGGCCACCTGCGTGCCCGCGCCCACGGCGATGCCCACGTCGGCGGCGGCGAGCGCGGGCGCGTCGTTCACGCCGTCGCCCACCATGGCCACCTTCACCGGGTGGCCGTCTCCCTTGGGAAGCGGAGCCGGCTTCATGTCCATGCCGTCCATCGAACCCATCGATCCCATCGATCCCATCGATCCCATCGATCCCATCGATCCCATCGATCCCATCGATCCCATGTCCATCTTCATGGCCATGGGCTTCGAGCTCGAGGAATCGCTTTGAGCCGCATCCTTGGGCTCGGGCTTCGCAGGCGGTTTGCCCTCCCATTGGAGCGAGCGGATCTCGTCCTCCTTGCCCGTGGGCAGCACGCCGGCGATCACCTCGTCCACGCCCACCTCGGCCGCCACGGCATCGGCGGTGGCCTGCGCATCGCCTGTGATCATCACAGTCTCCATGCCGAGGTCCTTGAGCTCTCGCACCGCCTCCTTGCTCGTGGGACGCACGGTGTCGGAGAAGGCGAGCGCGCCGAGGAGACTCCCTGCGCGCGCGAAGTAGTCGACCGTCTTCGCGTCCTTGGCAAAGCCGGCGACCGCCCTCGCGAGGGGCGAGACGTCGATTCCGCGCTCGTCCATGAGGCGCGCGTTGCCCGCGAGGCACTCCGTGCCGTCATCTGCGGCAACTGCGGAAAGGCCACCGCCCGGCACGGTCGAGAGGTCGCGCACGTCGATGGGCGCAACGTGCGGAGCCGAGGCCTTCCCGTACGCTATGACGGCTTTCGCGAGCGGGTGATCGCTCTTCGCCTCGAGGCCGAGGGCGAGCGCGAGGAGCTCGTCGGCTGCAACCCCCTCGGCCTCGGCAATTCCGGAGACTTCGGCCACCCCGGTGGTGATGGTGCCGGTCTTGTCGAGCGCCACCACCCCGAGCGACCCCGCACCCTCGAGTGCGCTTCCGCTCTTGATGAGGATGCCCTGCTTGGCCCCCTGCCCGGTGGCCACCATGATGGCGGTGGGAGTGGCGAGCCCGAGCGCGCAGGGACAGGTGATGATGAGGACCGAGATGGCGCGCGTGAGCGCGAAGCTCCAGCCGGCTCCGAGGCAGAGCCACACGACGAGGGCCACGAGGGCGACGGCGATCGTGCAGGGGATGAAGATGGCGCTCACGCGATCGGCGAGCGCCTGCGCGGGCGCGGTGGACATCTGCGCCTCTTCCACGAGGTGGATGATGCCGGAGAGGGTCGTGTCCTTGCCCACGCGCGTGGCGCGCATCGTGAAGTAGCCGTCCTCCACCACGCTCCCGCCGGTCACCTCGGCACCCACGCCCTTCGAGACGGGAAGCGATTCGCCGGTGATGGCGCTCTCGTCCACCTCACCGGAACCCGTGGCGACGACGCCGTCCACAGGCACCGCCTCGCCGGCCTTCACCGCGAGGATGTCGCCCACCGCGACGTCCTTCGCATCCACCACCACTTCCTTGCCTTCGACGATCTTCGTGGCCTTGGCCGGACGGAGCTTGTAGAGCTTCGAGAGGGCGCTCGTGGTGCGACCGCGCGCCTTGGCCTCGAAGAGCTTGCCCACGCAGATGAGGGCGAGGATCATGCCCGCGCTCTCAAACGAAAGCTGGCCCACCCAAGCGCGCACGCCGTCGGGCTCAGCGCCCGCGAGCGCACCGCCCATGGCGTAGAGGCACCAGACCCCGAAGACGGTGGCGGATCCCGCCCCGAGGGCCACGAGCGCGTCCATGTTCGCGGGTGGGTGGAAGAGCGAGCGGAAGCCGTTCGCGAAGATCGCGCGGTTGGCCACGAGGATGGGAAGGAGCAGGAGGAACTGCGTGAGGCCGAGGGAGATGGCGCCCTTCCAGGGCTGGAGCGCCTCGGGAAGCGGCCAGCCGAACTGCGCGCCGAAGCCGAGGTAGCAAAGCGGTATGGCAAAGACGATCGAGATGATGAGACGGTGCTGGATGCCCGCGATCTCGCGCTTCGCGGCCACTTCGGGGTCCGCGCCGGGCATGAAGGACATCATCAGCATGTTCATCCGCGCCACGCTCCTTCGCCGCGCCTCCGCTTTCCGGGGGATATGTACCCGCGCGTGTCCTCCCTTCACCGGATGGGGTCGCCTTGCGGAGACGAAACGATATACTCAATCCAAAGGATCGATCCAATTGGTGGGAGCGCGCTCGTGCTTACGCTCAAGAAATCGAAGGTTGCCGATCGACTCGGCATCGACATCGACCAGGCGAGCGAGTGGTCGGTGGACATGTCCCAGTTCGGCTCGTACTCCACGGAGGACTACGCCAAGGCGGACTGGGAGGACGGCGCGTTCGAGGGCGAAGCGCGTGATGTGACCATCAAACGCCAAACCGATCGCGGCACCGACATCAAGCTCCTCGGCCTCGACTACCAGCGCATCCAGGCGATCCTCCGTGGATTCCAGAAGCGCTTCGACCCGAACGGCGAGAACGCGAAGCGCCGCGCCCTCCGTATGACGACGATCCGCAACTGGGTGATCATCACGAAGCTCGCCTCGAGCTGGACCATCCTCTTCACGCTCGTGAAGCTCTTCGTCGGCGCGCTCGATAGCTCGGGCTTCCTCCTCGTGAACGCCATCTTCTCGGTGACCATGGCGTGGTCGAAGAACTACATCGTCGACGGCTACGTGAAGGCCGAGCGCTACGGGCGCAACTTCTCCGTGAAGCACCAGGAGCTCTACCGCTGCCAGTTCGCGGGCGCCCTCTGCGTGATCGTGAGCTGCGTCTACATGTGGTTCGGCGCGGGCATCCTGAACAAGGACTTCGGCGCGGGGGTGGAGTATTCCACGCTCACCGGCCTCGGCATGACCGCCATCGCCATCGGCGAGATCTTCCTCGCGCTCAAGGGCGTCTTCAACTGCCAGACCGCGGGCCAGTACGTGCTGCGTTGCCTGAAGATGCTGAACGTGTGCACGTCGTTCGGCGCCGCCGCGCTCGCGAACATCGCCATCCTCTCGATCTTCATCAAGGGCGGCCAGGACCTGCGCGAAAACGGGATCATGGTGCTCGTCTGTGGGGGAATCTCCCTCGTGATCGGCCTCTTCCTGCTTTCCATGCAGGCAAAGCACGGCGATCGTGAGTGGGTGGACTAAGCAAGAATGCCCTTTCTAATTCCTTGACCCGGATGGCAAGGTCTCGGATGCGCGCGGTATCCGGACTCGCACAGATCTATTGAACCGGATGGCAAGGTTCCAGATGGCCGTGGTCTTCGGCCGTCTGGAACCTTGCCATCCGGAGGGCTAAAGGCGGCTCAAGGCGCAAGCCTTGAGCTGCCACAAACTTCCCACCTAGCCCTGCGC
>CANPVI010000191.1 GCA_947581665.1 uncultured Atopobiaceae bacterium
ACGCGAGGCGGCCCTCGAGCCTCGTGGCGATGCGCCCCATCACGATCGATTCGAGGCGCAGATACGAGAGGCGCATCGATTGGTAGACGTTGAGCGCCACCACCGAGGGATCCGCCCCGGCCGCGACGAGCTTTCCCGCCGCCCAGAAGGCCTCCGCGTTCGCGTTTTGGTATTGGAAGCGGCCGGTGTCGGTCATGATCGCGCAGAAGAGGAGGATCGCCATGTCAGGGGTGATGTGCACATCGAGATAGAGCGCGTATTCGAGCACCACCACGCCACAGGCCGCCGCGTCCGGACGCATGATGGCGCCGTCGCCGAAGGGATGCTCGGTGGGGTGGTGGTCGATGACGAACACCTCCGTGGAGCGCTCCATGAGCGATCGCACGTCGGCGAGGCGCGCCGCCACGGAAAGATCCACGGCGATGAAGAGATCGGGCGCCCCCATGGCGCCATCCGGCATCTCGAGCTCGCCCACCATGGGAAGGAAGCGCAGGTGGCGCGGCACGTCCTTCGCCTCGGCGAGCAGGCAGCGCACCTGCTTCTGCGGCCATCGCTCGCGAATGATGGCCGCAAGCGAGAGCTCCGAGCCGAGGGCGTCGCCATCGGGCGACATGTGCGCGCAGATGGCGATGCGGTGCGCGCGCTCGATTGCCTCGCTGAGCTCGCAAAAGCCGCGCTCCTGCCGGCGTAGTTCCTCTTCGGAGACGCTTCTCAAGCGTCCTCCCCTTGAGGCTCCCCTGCGATCGGATAGCCCTCTTCGTCCTTTTCCTCGGCCATCGTGGGTGGCACGTGCTTGAGCGCCTCGGTGATGCGCTCTGCCTCCTCAGTGGAGGGATCGATGCGAAGGTCGAGCTCGGGGGTCACGCGCCAACCGAGCGCGCGACCGAGGAGCCGGCGGATGTGGCCCTTGGCCCTGCCAAAGGCCTCCGCCACCGCCTCCTCGTCCTCGGCGGGGCAGGCCACGTAGGCGCGGATGAGGGATCGGTCGAGTGAGACGTCGCAACCGGTCACGACCACGCCCGCGAGGGCGGGATCGGACACCTTGGTCTGCAAGATCGCCGCGAGCTTCTCCCGGGCGATTTCCGCCGAGCGCCTCGTATGGGGCGAGCGCTTCACCTCTCAGCTCTCCTAGCTCGTGCGCGCCACCTCGACGATGCGGTAGGTCTCCACCACGTCGCCGATGTGGAAGTCCTGGAAGTTCTCGAACGAGAGGCCGCATTCGTAGCCCGCGCGCACGCTCGGCACGTCGTCCTTGTAGCGGCGCATGGACGCGAAGGTGCCGTCGTAGACGACCACGCCGTTGCGCACGATGCGCACGCGGTCGTCGCGCGAGATCTCGCCCTGCGTGACCATGCAGCCCGCAGCGACGCCCACTTTGGGAACCTTGAAGGTCTCGCGCACCTCCGCCTCGCCCGTCTCCCGCTCCTCCTCGGTGGGTTTGAGCATGCCGATGCGAGCCGCGTCGATGTCTTCGATGGCTTGGTAGATGACGGAATAGGTGCGGATCTCCACCCCGTCGCGCTCGGCGAGCGAGCGGGCCTTCGCCTCGGGACGCACGCCGAAGCCGATGATGACGGCGTCGGAGGCCGAGGCGAGGATGACGTCGGTTTCCGTGATGCCGCCGACCGCGCCGTGGATCACGTTGATCTTCACCTCAGATTGGTCGATCTTGGCGAGCGCGTCGCGCAGCGCCTCGATCGAGCCCTGCACGTCGGCCTTGACCACGAGATTGAGCTCGGCGACCTCGCCCTCGTCCATCGTCTCGAAGAGGTTCTCGAGGGTCACCTTGTGGATGGCGTTCTGCTCCTCGATGCGGGCCTTGAGGGCACGCTGCTCCGCGAGGTCGCGCGCATCGCGCTCGTCTTGGAACACGCGGAACTCGTCGCCCGCTGCGGGGACGGAGGAGAGTCCGAGGATCTCGACCGCGTCGGAGGGGCCGGCGCTCGTCACGTTCTGGCCGTGCTGGTCGAGCATGGCGCGCACGCGACCGTGGCTCATGCCGGCGACGACCGCGTCCCCCACGTGGAGCGTACCGCGGTTCACGAGCACGGTGGCCACGGCGCCACGACCACGGTCGAGCTTCGCCTCGAGCACGTAGCCCGAGGCGAACGTGTTCGGGTTCGCCTTGAGCTCGAGCACATCGGCCTGGAGGAGCACGGTTTCGAGAAGCTCGTCGATGCCGATCTTCTTCTTCGCGGAGATGTTCACGAACATGGTCTCGCCACCCCACTCCTCGGGGATGACTTCGTATTCGGTGAGCTCCTGGCGCACGCGATCGGGGTTGGCGTCTTCGCGGTCGATCTTGTTCACCGCCACGACGATGGGCACCTTCGCGGCGCGCGCGTGGTTGATCGATTCAACGGTCTGGGGCATGACGCCGTCGTCTGCCGCCACGACGAGGATGACGATGTCCGTCACCTTCGCGCCACGCGCGCGCATGGCGGTGAAGGCCTCGTGGCCGGGGGTGTCGACGAAGGTGATCTTCCGCCCGTCGATCTCCACCTGCGAGGCGCCGATGTGCTGCGTGATGCCACCGGCCTCGGATGCGACCACGCCCGTATCGCGGATGGCGTCGAGCAGTGAGGTCTTGCCGTGGTCGACGTGGCCCATCACCGTCACGACGGGAGAGCGCGGAAGGAGGTCCGCGGGATCGTCGTAGAAGGTGAAGGAGTTCTCCTCCTCCTTCGTCATGACGCGCACCTCGCGCCCGAGGTCATCCGCCACGAGCTCGATCAGGTCGTCGGTCATGGACTGGGTCATGGTGAGCGGCGTGCCGAGGAGGAAGAGGCGCTTCACGATGTCGGAGGCGTCCACGCCGAGGAGCTCGGCGAGCTCGGCGACGGTGGAGCCCTGCGGGACCTTCACCGTCCCAAGCTGCGAGACGTCCTGGTCGTTCGCGATGGCCTCGGCTATCGCGCGCTCCTCCTCGCGCTTTGCCTGCTGCTGCTGGCGACGCTCCTTGCGCTTCTTGCGGCGTCCGGTGGAGGCGCGGTTCGCCTCCTCCACTTGGGCGCGCGCGTCCTCGAGCACCCGCTCGCGGTTGTACTCCTCCGCAGCGCGCGCCATGCGGGCGTAGCGGTCCTCGTTCTCCTGGCCCTTGCGACGCCTCCCGCCGCGTCCGCGACGGTCTCCGCTCGCGCGCTCCGGCTCCGGCATGGGCTCGGGACGCCTCTCATGGCTCTGGCGCGGGGCTCCTTGGCCTCGCGCGGCGTCCTTGGCGCGAACCGAGGCCTCCGCCTGCTGCTTCAGAACCTCTTCCTGCTGCGCGATCTGAGAGAGGAGGCTGTCGAAGGAGGGGGAGAGCTTCGACAGC
>CANPVI010000192.1 GCA_947581665.1 uncultured Atopobiaceae bacterium
GGCGGGACACGAGCGCGAGCAGGAGGTCGAAGGGGCCGTCAAAGACATCGGTCTTCACGCGCCACGCCATGGCCCTCCCCTCTTCGTTTTCCGAGCTCGCACACAGTCTAGCAAGCAGGCCATGGCCGCCGTGGCCATGGCCTGCCTCATCGTCTGGTGGGCCCAGCAGGATTCGAACCTGCAATCCAGGGATTATGAGTCCCCTGCGTTAACCGTTGCGCCATAGGCCCTCGATACGAGGATATAGGATACCCGCCTTTCCGCGTCGACATCGCGGCGCCCTACGGGTTCGAGCCCCTTATCTCCAGGTTTTGAGGGCGAAAGTCGTTGGTGGTTGCAACTACGGGGGCTCGACGCGGAATTGCTTCGCAATTCCGCTGGGCTTCGGGCCTACGGCCCTTCGCCCCAAAAGGCGCCACTGGCGCCTTTTGCCCTCTCGGGTTCGAGCCCCCTTATCTCCACCAAAGAAAAAGGCCTCGCTTTGCGAGGCCTCCATTTTCTTTGGTGGAGATAAGGGGGCTCGAACCCCTGACCTCATGACTGCCAGTCATGCGCTCTCCCAGCTGAGCTATATCCCCGGGATGTGGTGCGCGAACATCATAGCAGAGGTTTGGCGGCGATCAAACGAAACTACGCCCCTCCATAGCAACGCCCTACAATGGGCAGGCACGAAATCGCCTTCGAGGGAGCGGAACCCCCATGTCTCAAATGCGCAAGAACCTCAAAGTCGTGGCCATCGCCTGTCTCATCCTCGGGCTCTGCTTCGGCATCTTCTGCATCATCGGCGCGATCACCTTCGTGGGCACCACCGCCACGCTCCCCAACGGCGCGATACCCGATGACTTCGTGAACGTGGGGACGGGCGCCATCGGCGCGTGGCCGATGGTCGGGATCATCGTGAAGGCGGCCCTCGCCATCCTCGGATTCTGGAGCGGATGGGCGGGCGTGCAGGGCGGAAACGTCCCCTCCAAGGCCAAGACATCGATGATCGTATGCTTCGTTTCGTGCCTCGGCTTCGTGGCGGCGTGCGCGTACTTCTGGATCATCGACGGGGGCCTCGACACGGGGAGCCTCGTCTTTTCGGTGATGGGCGCGATCGCCGAGCTCGCGGGCGTCATCTTCTCGCGCGCGGTCTACGCCGAATCCCTCGACGCGCTCCAATAGCGGGGAAGATCCGCTAGAGCCCGAAGCAGAGCCACAGATACAGCGGCCAAGCCGTGGCGTTGATGTAGATCTCCAGCGGGTCGAACGGCAGCACCATCGGCAGCAGGAAGAGCATGACCAGAAGGATGGGCATGGAGTAGCGCTGGATGGCGTAGTACTTGCGCAGCGCCTCGCCCTTCATGAACCAGCCGATGATCGATGAGCCATCGAGTGGCGGCAGCGGGATCAAATTGAAGAACATGAGCATGAGGTTCACGTACACGTACGTGGTGAGGAAATCCCCGAGGTAGATGCCCGGGCCGGCATCGAATACCGCAGGCCATGCGAACCACACCAGTCGAAAGACGAGGGCTCCGGCAACCGCTTGGAGGAGGTTCGAGGCGGGGCCCGCAAGGGCGACGAGCAGCTCGTCGCGGCGACGGTTGCGCAGGTTATAGGGGTTATAGGGCACCGGCTTCGCATAGGCGAAGATGGGGCCTCCTAAGAGCGCGAGCGCAGCTGGCATGATGATCGACCCGAAAAGGTCGAGGTGCTTGATCGGGTTCAACGTGAGTCGCCCCGCGTCCTTTGCCGTGTTGTCGCCGCAGCGATACGCCACATAGCCGTGCGCGCACTCATGGAGCACGATCGAGACGAGCACCGCGAGGATCGTGAGGGCCTCGTAGACGAGATCCATGTCGAGAATGCCGCCCATCTACCTCCTTAGCGCCACCGAGGCGCGCACGAGCGCCCAATCAAGGACGAAGAGTATGACGGAGGAGAGCGCGAAGTCGCCGCGGAAGCTGCCGCCGAGGGGCGAGATCCACACGAAGAGGCCCGAGAACCCGTCGTAGACGATGTCCTGCAACCAATAGGTGAGGTTGGCGACCGGGGCGAGGGACGCCACGGGACCGAAGCAGAGCGCGATGCAGATGATGGCGAAGAGGATCGCGAGGATGCGGCACCCCCATGCGAGCAATCGGCACACCACGCCCAAGATGGTGCGGACGGCCCTCATCGTTCGCTCTCCTCGAGGAGCTCCGTGAGAGAAAGCCACTCCTCCTCGAGCGCGGGGAGTTCCTCCTTCAGGTGCTCGTAATCCTCGAGCGTCTTCGCGAAGCGCCCTTGGTCTTGGTAGAGATCGGGATCCGCGAGGAGATCGGTGAGCTCGCGCTCCCGGGCGTGTGCGGGCTCGAGCGCGGCCTCCACCTCGGCCAAGCGCTTGCGCGCTTGCGCGAGGCGCTTCTTTTGCGCCTGGCGCTCGCGATGCTCGGCGCGCTTTCGCTCCCGCTCCTCCTCGATCGAGCTCGCGGCCACCTCGTGGGTGCGCCGGGGAGTCCCCTCGCTTGCGGGCGAAGGGGCCCCGTGCGCTGATGCGGCGGTTCCCGCGGGGGGATGGGCAAGGTCCCCTCCCGCTTCCGCGGCGAGGAGTTGCGCGCGTTTCCAGAGGTAATAGTCGTAATCGCCCTCATAGACTCGCGCCTCGCCGTCGCGCACGTCCACGACCTTGTTCGCCATGGCGCGCACGAGGTGCTCGTCATGCGAGATGAGGAGGATCGTGCCGGGGAAGTTCACGAGCGCCTGCTCGAGCACGTCCACCGAATCGATGTCGAGGTGGTTCGTGGGCTCGTCGAGCAAGAGCAGGGGATGTGCCGCGACGAGCATCTTCGCGAGCGCGAGCCTCGCTCGCTCGCCGCCGGAGAGCACCGAGACGCTCTTCTCGATGTCGTCGCCGCCGAAGAGGAAGGCGCCGAGGAGCCGCCTCTCGTCGGGCGTGCTCCACCCGGGCGCCACCGCGTCGATCTCCGAGAGCACCGTGTTCGTGCGCCCGAGCTCCTCGAGCTGATGTTGCGCGTAGTAGGAGCCGGTGACGGACTTTCCCCAGGCGACGCTTCCCGCGGCCGGTTCGAGCTTCTTCGCCGCGAGCTTGAGCAAGGTCGATTTTCCGGCGCCGTTCGGCCCCACGAGCGCCACGCGATCGCCGCGATAAAGCGTGAGCGAAAGGTCGTCGTAGACCACGTGCTCCCCGTATGCCGCGCGCACCGCATCGAGCTCCACGACCATGTCGCCCGTGCGTGGCGGCTTCGGGAAGTCGAAGTGTGGCTTCGCGTGCTTCTCGGGGAGCACGACGAGCTCCTCC
>CANPVI010000193.1 GCA_947581665.1 uncultured Atopobiaceae bacterium
ACGAGCTCCATCACGCGCTTGGCGCTGCGGGTGGCCTTGGCACCCGTGGGGATGATCTGCGTGGCCACGATCTCGCCATCGCCGTCCACGATGACGGCGTCGGTGGAGGTGGAGCCGCTGTCCACGCCCATCACGTAGACGGGACCGTGCGCGGCGCGGGCTTTGATGGTGTCGTTCATGCCAACCAGCGTTTCGTCGAAGGCTTGCAGGCGGGTGCGGAGCTGCCCCGCGCTTTGGCGGGTGCCGTCGGTTTCCACCTTGAGGACGGGGAGGTCGGTCGACCTCTGCGCCTCGAGGTATTCGAAGCCGTAGTAATCGCAGAACTTCATCGTGTGGTAGACGACGCCCGCCTGGCCAAGGGCACCGAGCTGTCCCGCGCGCGCGGAGATGTCGCTCATGCGCATGCAGGGCGTTTGGTGGAGGAGCGCCGGCGCGTACCAGTCGAGGAAGGCCTCGAGGGGGTCCGCAGGCGCGCTCGCCGCGTCGCCGCAGGCCTCGCACGGCTCGCCCTCCCTCGGGCTCCGTCCGAGCTGGGGTGGCGGAGAGGGGAGGTAGCGCCCTCCGGTGCAGGTGAGGTTCTCGACGGGGAGCGAGAGCGAGGCCTCGGCCACCTCGAGGAGCGATTGGGGGCCATGGGCGCCGAGGATCGTCACGCGCGTGTCCTGGCGCTGCACGGGCGGCTTGAAGGACGCGAGCGCGCGGCCCACGTCGAACTCCTCGCCAGAGAACGCCTTCCAACCGCGGGCGAGCCGCTCGAGCTCACGGCGAAGGCGCGCCACCTCGCGCGGGCCCTGGAGGTGCGGGAGGTCGATGATCCACAAGAAGTCGAGGCAGCGCTCCTCGTTCAACACGTCGTAGACGCGACGCATGACGTCGCAGCAGGTGGTGAGCACGAGGGCGCGCACATCCTCCCTGAGTGCGAACGCGATGAGGGACTTCCCGAAGCCGCAGAGGTTCGGGTGCGCGAGGCGATCCGCCTCCTCGAAGGACTCCGCCTCGAAGGCGACGGGCTCGACCGTTGCCCCGAAGCCCGCCAAGAGCTCGGCGGGCACGTATTTGCAGGGGTAGTAGATCGTGGGTGGCACGGTCTCTCGCGGGGCTGCCACGATCAGCCCTCTACGCGCACGCGCTCGCGCGCGAGAGCCTCGGCCTCCTCGGCCTCGCGCACGTCCTTCTTCGCGTGGAGCATCTCGAGGAAGGCGCCCATGCGCGTGGCTGCCTGCCCGCCGGGGAAGTTACCGCGATCGCATGCGTCGCCATCGAGCGCGATGGCGGGGTAGCCCGAGCGCTCGAGCTCGCGCACGAGGAGCTGCGAGACGCCGAGGGTCTCCTTGCAGCCCCAGTGGCAGAAGACGATCGCGCCATCGGCGTTTGTCTGCTCGCAGAGCTCGATCAGGCGATCCGCGCGGCGCTGGCCGGGGCCGTTGTAGGAGTTCTTGATGAGGCGCTCGGCCATGGCGAGGTAGGGGTCGCTCGCGTCGTGTTCCCAGCCGCTGAAGCTCACCTGGTCGAAGCACATGTCGGAGGCCACGATCTGCTGGTCGGTGTTCACGTCGATCTGCCTCTGGAGCGGCACGCAGAAGAACGGCGCCGCGGCGCTCCACACCACGTTCACGCCATGGAAGGGCTCTGCGGAGAGGTAGTCCCTCACCATCGTGCGCGCCATGCGCTCCACCTCGGGCTCGCCGAGGAGCACGTGGAGGGCAAGGCCGTACTGCATCTCGAGGCCCATGTTGTTCTTCACGTAGCGCCCCGCGCGCAGGCGAAGCGAGCGCGCCACGAGGTCGAGCGTGCGGATGGAGCACGCCACCTTCTCGCGAAGGAGATCCTCGTCGAGGCGACGGGAGTAGACGTCCTCGGCCATCTTCGCGAGCTCGCGCAGCTGGTCGGCCACATAGGCGCAGCCCTCCTCGTCGTAGGCCATGGGGACGTCGACGTAGAGCTGCGGGGTGCCGAAGCGCCGGGAGAGGATGCGGAAGGTGAGGTTGTTCGCGTCGCAGGCCACCGAGCAGTTGGCGATCATCTTCGGCATTTCGAAGACGTTCGAGAGGAGCGTGCCCAAGAGCACACGGTGGAAGGAGCAGTACGTGTTGGGGACGCCCTCGCGCTCGGCGAAGGAGAGGGGGCCGGCCTCGGCGTGCGCGCCGGCCACGAAGTCTCCCAGCGCCTCGGCGATGAGGGGACGCAGGCCGAGGGCGTGGAAGATCTCGTTCGGCATGAAGATGCTCGTGAGCACGCTCTCCTCGGCATGCTCGAGGGCGCCGGTGATGGCGTCCACGGAGAGGAGTTGCGCCTGCTTCGAGCTCTCGTACATCCACGAATCGGGCAGGTACTGCGAGATGGCGCGCTTGATCTGGAACGCCTTCACGAGCCAGTATGCCGTGTAGTTCGGGCGCACGTCGATCTGGGCGTCGATGATGTCAGCCCAGAGATCGAGGATGCGAACGCCTAGCTTGTCGCCGTCTGATTTGGTCTGGGCCGGCATCGTCGCCTCCTCCGCCGCCATGGATGAGCTCGGTGGCCGCCACGCCCACGCTCGAAGCGCCAAGGAGCGAGGGGTCGCCTAGGCAACAGATACCCGCTTTGGCGATGAGCGTTTCCAGAGGTTGGGCGAACGCCCTCAGGCTCTCCGGCGTGGTGCGGAGGATCTGGTCGCGCTGCACGCGTCGCGCGTTGCGCGGCTTCTTCGTGAGGCGCGCGGTGTCGAGGCGGCGAAGGAGGGCCTTCGCGCGAAGCGGCTTATCGGCCGCGCCCACGCACGCCACGATGTAGCCGTCCACGTCGCTCGAGGTGAGAGGCGCTGTCCTGAGCCATTGCGCCGACCCCTTGAAGCGCTCGATGGTGGGGTCGACCGCGGGGTCGCGGAAGGAGTAGAAGCCCGCGATGTCGCTTGCGCTGCACCGCAGCCCCGCGCCGTAGGCACCGCCGAGGATGCGCACTTCCTTCCAGAGGTAGTCGTAGGTGAGCGCGTGGGCGGCCACGAGCGTGCGTCCGTCCACCGCGAGCTCCGCGTTCTCGAAGGGTCCGCCGAGCGCCACGTAGGCCACGCCAGCGGGCACACTGAAGGCCTCGACGGCGTCGATCTCGCCTTCGAAGGTGAAGGCGCCCTCGCTCGCAGAGCCTTTCGGGAGCCGCTTCGCGCAGCCCGCCTCCCAGAGCGAGCGCGCGCTTGGACCCGCGGCGGCGATGCTCAGCCGCCTCTCGCAAAACACGAGGCGCGCGAGATCGGCGAGGCGACGGGCGAGGCCCTGGATCT
>CANPVI010000194.1 GCA_947581665.1 uncultured Atopobiaceae bacterium
GGTCCTCGGCCGAAACGAGGCAGTAGAGGTGCACCGAAGAAGCGGGTCCTTGGCCGAAACGAGGCAGTAGAGGTGCACCGAAAAAGCGGGTCCTCGGCCGAAACGAGGCAGTAGAGGTGCACCGAAGAAGCGGGTCCTCGGCCGAAACCAGCAAGCGCGGGCTCGGGCGGGAAGGATCTTTTCGCTCGCCGCATGGGCTGCGGCTCGGGCGGCCGAATACGGCCATCCGAGACCTTGCCATGCGGTCCAGCGTGTTGAGCGTGAGCTTGGACTTTGGGTATAGAACGAGCACGAGCTACTACAATGGAGGGGAATGTTCGCCAGGGCCCGCGGGCCCGCGACCATCGGCCAAGGGGAGGACTGATGGCCCACCACGACGATCGCGCCGCGAAAGAAGCCGAGAAGAAGGCCGCGAAGGCCGCCGAGAGGGCCGCGGAGCTGAAGGATCCCTATCCCTCGATGCCCGAGGACGATGCGACCACGCGCGAGGCGCTCAAGGCCGAGCGTGCGGCCATCACCAAGGAGATCGAGGCGAACGAGAAGGCCCACAAGGACCTCATCGCCCAGCGTCGCGAGATCGACCAGCGCATCCGCGCGGACGTGGCGGGCGACGCCATGGACGCGCTCCTGGGGCCCGTGCCGGATCTTCCCGAGCTCACGAACATCGAGACCCCCGAGGACAAGAGCCCGAAGATCGACTTCTACGGCGAGCGCCTGCCGCGAAAGACCGTCACCTACGGCATGCTGAGCCTGCTCTCGGGCATCGTCATGTTCGTGCTGTTCTTCCTCGTGGTGTACCGCGCGGTGCTGGACATCCTCGGTGGCTCGCTCGCGGGCAACGACCAGCTGGCCGCGACGATCGTCTTCTTCATCGTCTACATCGGCTGCATGTTCCTCTCGGCGGTGGGCTTCATCTACCAAGCCGTTCGCATGCTCCGGGATGAGAAGGACGGTCGCACGAGGCTCTGCAACGCCCTCGTCCTCGTGACGGTGGTGCTCTTCCTCTGCCATCTCACGGTCTACGGCGTGGGCAGCGCCCTCGTGTTCTACGGGCTCATGCTCGCGCTCCTCATCCTCATCCATGGCTACTTCGATCCGCAGATCGCGCTCGAGCGCTACAACGAGATCTCGGACACCAAGACGCTGAGGCAGATGCTCAAGCGCACCGACACCGAGCGCACCTACATCCCCGGCAAGCGCTCGGGCAAGGGCTACATCACGCTCGACTTCTTCAACCTGTTCTGGATCTTCACGATCTGCAGCTTCCTCGGCCTCATCATCGAGACCATCTTCCACATGGTCATCGTGGACCCGGGCGTCTACCAAGACCGCGCGGGCATGCTCTGGGGGCCGCTCTCGCCGATCTACGGCTTCGGCGGCGGTCTCATGACGATCTTCCTGAACCGCCTGCACGACAAGCCCATCTGGGTGACGTTCATCGTCTCCGCCATCGTGGGCGGCGCGTTCGAGTACTTCACGAGCTGGTACCTGCAATACGCGTTCGGCATCACCGCGTGGGACTACTCCGGCACGTTCCTCAACATCGACGGCCGCACGAACTTCATGTTCATGTGCTTCTGGGGCATCCTCGGCTGCGTCTGGGTGCGGCTGCTCCTGCCGGTGATGCTCTACTTCATGAAGAAGATCCCGTGGCGCTGGAAGTACACCCTCACGGCCATCTTCGCCGTGCTCGTGATCTTCGACGGGGTCATGACCACCGTCACGCTCGACTGCTGGTACCTGCGCGAGGACCACGTGCCGGTGCAAGGCGTGGTGGAGGAGTTCTGCGCCGAGCACTTCGACAACGAGTTCATGGAGCACCGCTTCCAGAGCATGACCATGAACGTCGACAGCGCGGCCCGCTCCGACGCGAAGGCGGATAGCGAAACGGCGTCGAAGGCCTAGCGGGCGAAACGTGGCGGGTGAGGCGCGCGAGAGGGAAGTGGCGCCAAGCGCGGCACCTGAGGCGAGGGGGCCGCTCGGCGTGGGGCTTTGGCTCTGCGTGGCGTACTTCGCGCTCGTCATCCTCGCCACCTACGCGCTCGGGTTCTTCGCCACGGCGGACGACTTCGCCTACGACATCACGCTCGTGCGGCTGCTCGCGGACTGCGCGATCGCCTCCGTCGGGCTCTGGCTCGTGTGGCGGCGCGCGGCGGTGCTGCCGGGCTTCGGCGTCATCTCGGGCGCGTGCATGCTCGCGCTCCTCGCGATCGACCTCTGGATCGGCGAGGGCGTGGGCGGCGAGAGCGAGCTCTTGATCGGGCCCGCGGCGCTCGCGGGCGCGTGCGTCTTCGCGGCAGCCACCGTGGCCATGATGTGCTACCTCGCCTTTTCCGCGCACGTGCGCACCGTGTGCACGAGGGTGCTGGGGCGGGGGAGCGCCGTGGACGATCCCGGCGCCGAGGGCTTCTACTTCGAGCGCCCGCTCTCCTGGCATTGGTGGCGAAACCTCGGCATCTACTACGCGGCGAGCACGCTCATCGGCCACTGGGGCGAGATCTGCTTCTGCTGGCTCATCGTCCTCGGCGTCTTCCAGGGCTCCTACGACTTCTCGCACGACCAGCTCTGGAGCTGGTGGCTCTACCCCTATCCGGCGGAGGGCATCGCGGCGGTGCTCTGCGTCGTCATCCTCTACCCGCTCAAGCAGTGGCTCGCGAAGCGCTTCAAGGGCCGCCTCGTGCCCACGCTCGTCGTGAGCTTCCTCGTGACGATGGCGGCCTGCGCGGCGATCGACTTTTCCGCCGGCATCCTCTTCAATGCGGACTACCAGCTCTGGGACTACCGCGACCTGCCGTTCAACTTCATGGGGCAGATCGTGCTGCAGAACACGCTCGTGTATTCGGTGATCGCCACCTTCGTGGTGTGGGTACTCTATCCGTGGGTGGCGGCCCTCTTGAAGAAGGGCAACCAAACCGCCATCGACGTCTTCTTCATCGCGCTCGCGGGCGCCTACACCTTCCTCGAGGTGCTCTACTTCCTCACCATCACGCCGGCGGGGCTCGTCATAGGCTAGCGGCGGCCACACCTTCTCCACAGGAGGATACGCCCGGCTCAGTGGTTTTCGTTGACTCGGCGGGACCAGCACACTAATATGACCGCTTGCGCGTGGGGTGAAACCTGCCGGTTTGGCCGCATGCGCAGAGCTTGAAAACGGAACTTCCGGGAGCGTGCCAGAGCGGCTAAATGGGACGGGCTGTAAACCCGTTGGCTTTGCCTACCTAGGTTCGAATCCTAGCGC
>CANPVI010000195.1 GCA_947581665.1 uncultured Atopobiaceae bacterium
CCAGATGAAGCCGGGATGCACCGTCTCCACCGCCTCGCGCGCCCGCTTCCAGAACTCCACCGGCACGAACGACGCCACGTCGCAGCGGAATCCGTCGACGAGCTTCGCCCACTCCACGAGAGTCCCGATCTGGTAGTCCCAGAGCTCGCGCTTCGAGTAGTCGAGGTCGATGACGTCGGCCCAATCGCCCATCTTGTTGCCGGGCTCGCCGTGCTCGTCCTTGTAGAACCACTCGGGGCGCGTCTCGAAGAGCACGGAATCGGGCGACGTGTGGTTGTAGACGATGTCCATCATCACCTTGAGCCCGCGTTCGTGCGCGCAGGCCACAAGGTGCTCGAAGTCCTCGCGGCTTCCGAACTCCGGATTCACCGCGCGGTAGTCGCGGATCGCGTAGGGGCTCCCGAGCGAGCCCTTGCGCCCCTTCACGCCGGTGGGGTGGATGGCCTGGAGCCAGACGATGTCGCATCCGAGGTCGGCGATGCGATCAAGGTCGCGCTCGAAGGCCTCGAACGTGCCCTCGTCGGTGTGGTTGCGGATAAACGCGGAATAAATCACTTGGTTCTGGAGGGCGGGATCGGTGGTGAGCGCCATGGTTTCTCCTTTGCTTAATCGGTGTGGAGGAGCGGGGAAATCGCACGTTCACCCGCGATTCTGCGCCAAAGGGCGCCAGTTTCTTGCGGTCACTCAACAACCGAACTAAACCTTCAAATGCAAAGAGCAGGTCGGTCGCCGAATTGGGTCGACCCACTTGTACCTGATGGCATCGCTTTGGCGCTATCATCGGTCCCGAACGAGTGCCATCAAAACGTGCATCAAGATGATGCAACGGAAAGGAGCGCGTGTATGAGCACCAAGCTTTCTCGTAGGGCGTTTTTGGGCGGTGCCGGCCTCCTCTCGCTCTCCCTTGCCGCTTGCGGCGGCAATAGCGGCAGCGAGAGCAGCGACAGCGGCGAGTCCTCTGGCAGCGAGAGCACTGCCTCCGGGCGCGTCTATTGGCTGAACTTCAAGCCCGAGATTGACGAGACCCTCCAGAGCCTCGCCAAGACCTACAGCGACAGCAAGGGCGTTTCCGTGAAGGTCTTCACCGCCGCTTCCGGCGAGTATGAGTCGACCCTCACGTCCGAGATGGACAAGCCCGAGCCGCCCACCCTGTTCGTCATCGGCAACCAGGCCGCCGTGAAGTCGTGGGGCGATTTCGCCATCGACCTCACGGGCACCAAGATCGCCGAAGAGGGCTCGACCGACGACTTCAACCTCTACGACGATCAGGGCCGCATGGTCTCCCAGGGCTACTGCTATGAGTGCTTCGGCATCATCGCGAACCCCGATCTCGTCACCAAGGCCGGTGGCGACCTCGACACCATCCAGGGCTTCGACGCGCTGAAGACCCTCGCCGAGGACATCCACTCCAGGGCCTCCGAGCTCGGCTTCGACGCCTTCGCGCCCGCTGACATGGATGACGGCAACAACTGGATCTACTCCGGCCACCTCGCGAACATCGACTACTTCTACGAGGCCAAGGCCGATCCCGATGCGTGGAAGGAGTGCCCGCCCACCATCACCGGCGACTACCTGCCGAACTACAAGAACCTGTTCGACCTCGTGACGAACAACGCCCCCGTCCCGCCGAGCGAGCTTGCCAGCGGCGGCCACGATCCCCAGACGCAGTTCGAAGACGGCAAGGTTGCCTTCATGCTCCAGGGCTCTTGGACCTATGACTCGGTCGCGGCGAAGATCCCCGAAGCCACGATGATCCCGTACTACTGCGGCGTCGACGGCGAGGATAAGGCTGGCCTGAACAGCGGCACCGAGAACTGCTGGGCCGTCAATAGCCAGGTCTCCGAGGAAGACCAGAACGCCACCATCGACTTCATGGTCTGGCTGGTCACCGATCCCGACGCCTCCAAGGAGCTCGTCGCGCAGCTCGGCTCCATGCCGTTCATCAACGCGCAGAAGGGCGACAACGGCTTCCTGAACGACGCCGAGACGCTGAACGCCGCCGATTGCTACACGATGGACTGGGACTTCAACTTCCAGCCGAACGTCAACGACTATCGTGCCGCGCTCGTCTCCGCGCTCAACACCTATGACAAGGATCAGAACGATGCCAACTGGGAGGGCGTACGCACCGCCTTCGTCCAGGGCTGGGCTGATCAGTACCAGAAGGCCAACGGCTAATCGCCGTCCTTTGGCCGTGTAATCTCGTAACGAGGAAGGAAGCCGGGGCGGTGCACACGACCGTCCCGGCTTTTTTCGTCAACCCATCGCACTGTCCTCAAGAAGAGAGGAGATGAAATGGCCAAGTCGCTGAAGGCGAACTCAATCCGGTCCGCCACCCGCAAGTGGTGCTGGCTCTTCTTGGGTCCCGTCGTCATCGCCTTCATCATCGGCTTCGTCTGGCCCTTCATCCAGGGCATCTGGCTTTCGCTTTGCCAGTTCCGCATCGTCTCCAATGCGGAGTTCGTCGGCTTCGATAACTACGGCAAGGTGTTCTCGGATCCGCAATTCGTGTATTCGTTCTGGTATACGGCCCTCACCGCCGTCGTGAGCCTCGTCATCATCAACGTGCTCGCGTTCACGGTGGCCTACCTGCTCACCCAGAAGATCAAGGGCGCGAACCTCTACCGCACGGTGTTCTTCATGCCAAACCTCATCGGTGGCATCGTGCTCGGCTACATCTGGTCCATGATCTTCGACGGCTTCCTTTCAGCGTTCCAAACGTCGATCCTCACCGACACCGTCTGGGGTTTCTGGGGCCTCATCATCGTCATGTGCTGGCAGCAGATCGGCTACATGATGATCATCTACATCGCCGGCCTGAACGCCGTGCCCGGCGACATGATCGAGGCGGCGAAGATCGACGGCGCCACGAAGATGCAAACGCTCTTCAAGGTGACGATCCCGAACGTCATGCCGTCCTTCACGATCTGCATGTTCCTGAGCCTCACCAACGGCTTCAAGCTCTTCGACCAGAACCTCGCGTTGACAGGCGGTGCTCCCATCAGCGGTTCACCGTCGATCGCCCACACGCAGATGCTTGCTCTCACGATCTACAACACCTTCTACGGGCAGGCGTCAAACGCGCGTGGCACGGCGCAGGCGATGGCGGTCATCTTCTTCATCCTCGTGGCCGGCATGGGCCTCGCCCAGCTCGCCTACACCCGTAAGAGGGAGGTGCAACAGTAATGGCGGAGAAAGCAAAGGGCGGCCTCGAGGCTGAGAGCAAGGGCTTG
>CANPVI010000196.1 GCA_947581665.1 uncultured Atopobiaceae bacterium
GGTCGGCCACGGCGGCGGAGTTGAGCGAGATCTTGTCCGCGCCGGCCGCCACCATCTGGCGCATGCCCGCGAGGTCGCGAAGGCCGCCACCCACCGTGTAGGGGATGGCGAGGGTCTCGCTCGCGTGGGCCGCGAGCTCGATCGTGGTCGCGCGAGCGCTCGAGGTGGCGGTGATGTCGAGGAAGACGACCTCGTCCGCGCCCTCGGCGTCGTAGAGGCGCGCCTGCTCCACCGGATCGCCGGCGTCCACGAGGTCGACGAAGTTCACGCCCTTCACGACGCGCCCCTCGTCCACATCGAGGCAGGGTATCACGCGCTTCGCGAGCACCGGCTAGCCCTCCAGGATGGCGATGGCGGAGGCGAGATCGACGGTGCCCTCGTAGAGCGCACTGCCGATGATCACGCCCTCGAGCACCTCGGGGCCGAGCGCCGCGAGCGCGCGGATGTCGTCGAGGTTGGAGACGCCGCCTGAAGCCACCACAGGGAAGTCCACGAGCTCGGCCACGCGCCGGTATGGCTGCGCTTCGATGCCCTCGCGCGTGCCGTCGAGCTCTACGTTGGTGAACACGAGGTGCTTGAAGCCGAGGTCGCGAGCCCGCATGCACACGTCGGCTATGCCCTGGGCCGCTCCCTTGCGCCACCCGTCGACGCGCACGGCGTCGCCGCGGGCCGCGATATCGGCCGAGAGGGCGTCGCCGTACTGGGCGACGGCCTTCCTCACGAACGCGGGAGCGCGCACGATCGCCGTGCCGAGCGACACGCGCGTCGCGCCGAGGCCGAGGTAGCGCTCGATGTCCTCCATGCGCCGCGCGCCGCCGCCGAGCTCCATGGAGAGCTCGTCCAGCGCGCCGAGCTTCTCGATGGCGTGGAGGTTCTCGAGCTGGGCCTCGCGGGTCTCGCCGAGGGCGGCCGAGAGGTTCACCACGTGGATCCACGAGGCCCCCGCGTCGGCGAAGCGCTTGGCCACCTCCACGGGATCGTCCGAGTACACGCGCATGTTCGCGCGCTCCCCCTGCCGGAGCCTCACGACCTGGCCCTGCAAGAGATCGATGGCAGGAAACGCGATCATCTACACAACCTCCCCCGCGTGCGCGCGATCCGCGATCGCGCAAAAGTTCCGCAAGATCCGCTCCCCCACCGCCGAGCTCTTCTCGGGATGGAACTGGGTGCCAAAGACGTGTGCGACGCCCACGACCGACGGGAACGACCAGCCGTAATGCGTCTTCGCGAGGACGATGCGGGGATTGATGCCCGCCTCGAGCGCGTAGGAATGCGTGAAGTAGACGCTCGCCCCCCGGGGAATGCCCTCGAGAAGCGGCGACTCCTCGGCACCGGGAACGATGTCGAGCGTGTCCCAGCCCACATGCGGCACCTTCAGGCGCTCCGAGCGCAGGCGCTTCACCTGGCCCGCGAAGAGGCCGAGGCCGGCGCGCACGGGGCACGTGCACTCGCCCGTGGCACCGGGCACGCCCTCGTCGCCCGCTCGGAAGAGGAGCTGGAGCCCGAGGCAGATGCCGAGGAAGGGCGTCCCGAACTCGATCGCGTCCTGGATGGCGGCGGCCTCGCCGGATCGTTCGAGGTAATCCATCGCGTCCGCGAACGAGCCCACGCCCGGGAGCACGATGGCGTCAGACGTGGCGATCTCGATGGGATCGTCGGTGATCTTCGCCTCGGCACCCGCGCGCTCAAGGCCGCGAAGCACGCTCGAGAGGTTTCCCGCGTGGTAATCGACGACAGCGATGGCCATGGCGATCCTAGAGCGAGCCCTTGCTGGAGGGGATGCCCTCGACACGGGGATCGAGCTCGAGCGCCAGGCGAAGCGCCCTTCCCACGCCCTTGAAGCATGCTTCGAGGATGTGGTGCGAGTTCTCGCCCGCGAGCTTGCGCACGTGGAGCGAGATCCCCGCCTCGCGCGCGAGGGCCACGAAGAACTCCTGGCCGAGCTCGGTGTCGAAGAGCCCCACCTGCTCGGGGACGATGGGCACGTCCCAGTAGCAGCCGCCGCGGCCCGAGACGTCGATCGCACAGAGGACGAGCGCCTCGTCCATCACCATCGCCACCGTGGAGAATCGCGTGATGCCGGCTTTATCGCCCATGGCGCGGGCGAGCGCCTGGCCGATGACGATGCCGGTGTCCTCCACGGTGTGGTGCGCGTCGACCTCGAGGTCGCCCTTCGCGTCGACGGAGAGCGAGAGCAGCCCATGGCGCCCGAAGGCCGAGAGCATGTGGTCGAAGAACCCCACGCCGGTGTGCGCGGAGATGCTCGCGCCGCCATCGAGGTCGAGGGAGACGGTGATCTTCGTCTCGCCGGTCTCGCGGGAAACGGTTGCACTGCGTGCCATAGAAAACCCCTTCGCGCGTGCGCCGCCTGCGAGGTTACGAGGCGTGCGCGCATTCCTCCCTTAGGATACGGGCAAATCCCGCGAGAAAGCGGTCATCCTCCGCGGGCGTGCCCACACTCACCCTGAGGCAACCCTCGAGCCCGGGCGCGTAGGAGAGATCGCGCACGAGCACGCTCTCCTCGCTCGCAAGGCGCTCCCGCACCGCACTCGCGCGCGGAAGGCGCAGGAGCAGGAAGTTCGCCTCACCATCAAAGACCTCCAAGGGCAGCGTCTCGGAGAGTTCGACGAGGGCGGCCACGAGCCGTGCGCGCTCGGCCACGATGGCGCGGACGAGCTCGTCCACCTCGTCCGCGGCCTCGAGCGAGGCGATGCCGAGGGCCTGCGTGACGGCGTTCACGGAGTAGATCTGGCGCACGGAGGCAAGCGCCGCGATCACGCCCGGCGAGGCGAGGAGATAGCCGAGGCGCGCACCGGCGAGCGAGAACGCCTTGGAGAAGGTGCGCGCCACCACGAGGCGCTCCGCGTCCTCGAGAAGCGGCACCACCGAGCTCTCGGGCTCCGCGAACTCCGCGTAGGCCTCGTCCACGAGTACGAGGCCAGGCGTGGCGTCGAGGAGCGCGCGGACGAAGTCCGGGCCCACCACGTCTCCCGTGGGATTGTTCGGCGAGCAGAGGATCGTGAGCGCCGCGGTGCGACTCGCCTCGAGGATCGCATCCTCGTCGAGAGCGAACGTGGCCTCGTCGCGCCAGACGCTTCGCACGGGGGCCATAAGGAGCGCGGCGAAGTTCGCGTACTCCTCGAAGGTGGGCGGGGCCACCACCACCTCGCACTTCGGGCCCGCGAAGGCGAGGAGCAGGTTGAAGA
>CANPVI010000197.1 GCA_947581665.1 uncultured Atopobiaceae bacterium
TTTTCCCCTGATTCTCCGGTTTTTCCCAAGGAACTCGACAACTCCGCGTCGGCTGTGGGGTGTTCCGCCTTAGCACCGACCATGCGATCCTGCTTGCCGTGCAGCACTGCGAGGCACACCGCAAGCAGGTCCGCTCGGATGAAAGGCAGTTAGTTCCAAACGAGGTAGCCGCCCTCGCGCGTGGGCTGGGCGTTGGGGACGTAGACCTCGAGGCAGTAGCCCTTGTGGCCGCAGGTGGGGCAGGTGAGCCGGCGCATCGAGGGCGTGTGGCGCGCGAAGAAGTTCTGCGCAAACGGCGGGCGGAAGATCGTCTCATCCTCGGGGCACACGTAGGCCGTGTGCGTCATGTAGTGGTGCGTGACGAGGACACCGAGCACGAGCGCCACGGGGATGCCGATCCAAAGTGGCCACCAGACGCCGGTGACGATCCCCACCACCAAAGGCGCGATCCACGCCGCGTCCATCACGAGGCCCACCACGACCATCGCCGCGCGCATCCTGAAGAGCTTCTTCCTGTTTCCCATTAGGCTTGCTATGGCTCCGATGGATCCCTGGCTCACATTGTTCAGGGTGTCGACGATTGACTTGAGCTCGGCGAGGCACGCGAGCTTGCGCTGGCTCTCCGCGAGCGCGCCCTCAAGCTCCTGCTCCTGGTCTTGGATGAGGAGCTTCAGCATCTTCGTGGGGTCATCGTCGTTGAGCAGCGCCGCGATGTCCTTGAGCGAGAACCCGAGGTCCTTGAAGAAGAGGATGACGCGGAGCCTGTCGATGTCGGATTCGCGATAGAGCCGGCGCCCTCCCTCGGAGAGCTCGCTCGGCTGGAGCAGGCCCTTCTGGTCGTAGAACTGGAGCGTGCGCACCGTGACGCCGCAGCGCTTGGCGACCTCGCCGATCGTGAAATGAACCATAGCCACCTCCCTTCCGGCGCCCATTCCACCACGTGACGCAGCGTCACGAGCAACCCCCGACGCAGGGTGCTTTTTGGAATTGTGGATGTTTTGTGTGAGGCGCATCTCGCGTCAAGGGAGGAAGGCCATCGTCCGCATGGCGTCGACGGCCCTCGTTCATTCGCACCCTGTCGCCGAGGTACTTAAATCGCCTTTCTAGCCGTGGAGGCCATTAAGTCGCGCAAGCGTTTTTCGATATGTTGGCATGGAGGCCCTTGAGCCGCGCGCAACGTGGCAGCGAGCAGCCTTAATCGCGCAAAACCAAGCGATTTACCTCATCACCTCCGAAAGGCATGCGCGATTAAGAGGGCCCCGCGGCTCAAAAGGCAAACGAGTCGCCTCGACGACATCCTGTGCGCGAACGAAAGGGCTCGGCGGCAACACAACGGTCGGAGCGTGCGCGATTAAGAGACCTCCGCAGCTCAAAGGGCGGAAGTGATACCTCGGCAGCAGCTTGCCTACGCCCCCACGTCCTCGTGCTCGCGTTCGAAGTGGTAGGCGGCGCCCACGAGGTTCGCGTCGGAGCGGAAGGTGCAGGGGATGAGCGTCGGCTTCGCGAAGTAGTACGGGAACCTCTCGCCCACGGCGTCGACGGCCTCGCGGAGGTAATCGAGGAAGAGCGGGTCGTTCGAGATGCCGCCGCCGATGGCGAAGACCTCGGGGTCCGTCACGCTCTGCAGGTTGAAGAAGTGGAAGGCCGCCTTCTCGCAGAAGCTCCTGAGGCCCGCCGTGGCCGCTTCGCTGCCCTCGCGCACGAGCTTGAAGATGCCGATGCCGTCGAGCCCGGCGGGACCGCCCGCGACTTCGACCTCCTTGGCGAGGCCGTGGATGCCGCACTGGTAGGCGAAGAGCGAGGGCCAACCGACCTCGTCCATGTTGCCGCAGAGGCCCGAGAGCTCGCCCGCCGCCCGGTGCGCGCCGATCACCACGTCGTGGTTGATGACGATGCCGCCGCCGATGCCCGTGCCGAAGACCACCACGATCGCGTTCGCGATGTCGCGCAGGCACCCGTAGCCGATCTCCGCGAGCGCGGCCGCCTTGCCGTCGTTGAAGACGGAGACGGGGAGGTCGTAGCGTGGGCCGAGGAGCTCCTTGAAGCTCTGGCCTCGCATGCACCGTACCGCGCCACCGTCGATGATGGCGCCGCGCTCCACGTCGATGCGGCCCGGAGCCGAGATGGCGAGGCCGCGCACCTCACCCGCCTCCTCGACGACGCCGTCCACGGCGGCCACGAAGCCGTCGAGGTCCTCGCAGGGAGTGGGCACCTTACCCGTGCCGCCAATCTCCTCGCCGTCCCAAAAGCCGTACTTGATGGCGCTTCCGCCGATATCGAGCACGAGGAGTCGCTTCTCGTCCGCCATGTCCCTCTCCGTCCCTTCGCGTGAGCTATAGCTTTTAGCAGGAACGTTTGCCGAGCTTGGCCATGGGTTTCCCTCTCCATGTGGCACAGTGCCCTTGCGCATCGCGCGGTTGGTGGCGCGGTGGCTATTCTCCCGTATCCCAAGGGTGCGACGTGAGGTGCCAGCCGTTGCAGTAGCGGCATTTGTAGATATGGAGGCCCGTGGTGCCGTACTCCGCGCACGCCGCAACCGCGGCTTCGGCTTCGGCACGGCTGCGATAGCGATTCTTCGATTCGCAGGATTTGGCACGCAGGACCGCCTCGTGCTCGGCCGCCGCCTCCTCGCGCCGTTCTTCCTCGCGCGCGAAGAGGTCGTCGAATCCATCGCTCGTGCCCAGAGCGGCTTTGAACTCGCTCACCTGCCGCGCCTTCGCCGAACGCTTCCTGCTCCCCATCGCGCACCCCGCTCACATGCCTCCTCGCATTGCCTTGATTGTGGCACGCGAGGTGCGACGAGGGACGCCGCAACGAAGGCCCTACGCGCGCAAATGGTGCCGCACCAAAAGCCGCCGCTCCCAAAGGACTTCCGCCACAAGGCGCCACGTGACCCCCGGGGCATCGCAGCCTCCGAGCGAGGCCTCACGGGAAACCATGTGGCGCCTTGTGGCGCAATGCAATGGGCTATGGAAGACGGATGAATTAGCCGAGGCTCAGCTCCTGGACGGCCGCGGGGTCGTCGTAGTGCTCGTTCGGCACCCAGAGGGCGCGCTTGTTCGTGAGGTCGTAGACAACCGAGTGGACGGTGATGGTCGTCGAGTCCGGCCTACCGTGCGCGGGGTCCCACGTGCGACGACCCACCTGCCGGAGCAGATCCATCGCGGCGTCCGCGTCGGCAAGCGTGCCGTCAGA
>CANPVI010000198.1 GCA_947581665.1 uncultured Atopobiaceae bacterium
CCCTTCGCCTTCACCGGCAACAAGTTCGAGTTCCGCATGTGCGGCAGCCGCCAGAACCTCTCCGACCCCAACGTCGTCCTCAACACCGCCATGGCCGAGATGCTCTGCGAGTACGCCGACGCCATGGACGACGTGAGCGAGGAGAGCTTCGTGGGCGAGACGCTCCACTGGGTGCGCAAGACCCTGCGCGAGCACAGCCGCATCATCTTCAACGGCAACGGCTACTCCGAGGAATGGCCCGTCGAGGCCGAGAAGCGCGGCCTCCTCAACCTCCGCACCACCGCCGACGCCCTCCCCTACCTCGTGAAGCCCGAGAACATCGAGTTCTTCGAGCGCTTCGGCGTGCTCGACGAGGACGAGATCCGCGCGCGCTACATCGCGAAGGCCGAGCAGTACGCGAAGCTCCTGCACATCGAGGCGAACACCATGGTGTGCATGGCGAACCACCGCTATCTTCCGGCGCTCATGTCCTACGGCACGGAGCTCGCCGCGAGCATCGCCGCCAAGGCCGACCTCGGCGTGGAGAGCCCGGCCGAGAAGGCGCGCCTCGAGGCGCTGAATGCCGGCATCCAGAGGATCGTCGCCGCCGCGGACGACCTTCGGGAGACGAACGACGCCGCCGACGCCATGGACGACCCCGTTGCCGAGTGCCGCGTCTACGCCGACGACGTGATCCCGAAGATGGACGTGCTCCGCGCGGCCGTGGACGAGATGGAGCCCCTCTGCGGCGTCGACTGGTGGCCCGTGCCGACGTACAACGACATCTTGTTCTACATCTAGACGTTCCCTTTCGGCGAAGGGGCCGTGTCAAAAATGCGGCAGCTCAAGGCATGCGCCTTGAGCTGCTTTTTTACTCGCCGGATGGACGGCGGTTCGGACGCGCGCAAAGACCGCGCGCATCCGAGACCTGGCCATCCGGCACAACGTATTTGACGCGAGCCTGTATTGATCTTTTGCCCCGCCTGAGCGTGTACTGGGATGCGGCCGCGGTCTTCGGCCGCGTCCCATACGCGCTCATGCGGGTGAGCGAAGAATCATCTGCCCTCGCGCTGCGCGAGGGCAGATGGCCGTTTTGATACGGCCCCCTCCTTGCGTCCTTCTACCTGCGGATGGCAACTGGTGGTTGCGGCTGGCGCGCACCGGGAAGCGAGAAAGCACCCTGTGGTTGGTTGAGGGAGGAGGCCGCTATCCTAGGGTTTGGGTTGCACTGACCCTCAGCGATTGGAGCACCCGTGAGCTTCCAGGAAAACTTCCTGCGCCTGCGCGCGGCAAGCGGCTATACCCAAGAGGACGTGGCGCATCGGATCGGCGTGAGCCGGCAGTCCGTGGCCAAATGGGAAGCCGGCAAATCCACCCCCGACCTCGAGAAACCCATCGCCCTCGCCGAGCTCTTCGACGTGTCGCTCGATGAGCTGGTGCGCGGGCGGATCGAGGTCTCCCAGGGGGAACCTCTCGCAGAACCACCCGCCGCTGAGGAAGACTTGCAAGCCGAAGCCGAGGATAGTGGCCCTATGGTCGATCCCGCGCGAGGCCACGCGCGAGCGGGGGACATTGGGGACGGAGCTTTCGTCTGACGGGACATTGGGGACGGACCTTTTGTCTTGCGCACAGCGCATCTAGCAGCCCTAACGTTCGCGAGACATTGGGGACGGACCTTCTGTCTTGGTAAAGCCGCAGGTAGCGAGCTTGCCGCAAGACGAAAGCTCCGTCCCCAATGTCTCGTCTCGTCCCCAATGTCTCGTCTAGACGAAAGCTCCGTCCCCAATGTCTCGTCTCAATCATGGAAGGGCCCGCCTCCCCGGGTCGAGGAGGCGGGCCCCTACATGCGTGGGAAATGAAGCGGACGCGTACGCCGCGCCCAGCGCGTGGCTTAGAGCTGGACGCCTGCGATGATCTCGGTGACGCCGTCGAAGACGAGCGCGACGCCGGCGAAGATCATCACGAATTCCGCGAAGAGCCACGGCGAGCTGAACACAAGCACGCCGAAGATGAGCGTGAGGATGCCGATGGCGAGCCAGAGACCCCACATGCTGCCTTTCTCATGCGGCATGGAGATGGCCTCGACGATGTCGAAGATGCCCGTGATGAAGATGATGCAGCCGATCATGATGAAGATGTAGAGCGCGAAGGACCCCGGCCAGATGAGGATGAGGATGCCGAGGATGACCTCGAGGACGCCGAGGACGATGTCCGCCGTCGTGCGATCGCCGGACTTGTTCGCGATGTAGGTGATGATGGTGACGATGCCGCCGATGAGGAACGCCCACCCGATGCAGAGCGTGACGAAGATCGTCGCGCTGATGGGGTTCACGAAGAACGCGAGGCCAAGGAGCGTGAGCAGGATGCCCAGGATGATGCACGACGCCTTGGTGCGCGTCACAAGTCCATTCATAGAACCTCCCAAGTCAGTCTCATTTCACCGGGCATTACGTACCCAAGCTCGCGAATTATAGTACGGCACGCTTTCAACGAGTCCTTGCATCTCGCGTTTGCGCTGCTCTGCGGCACATTCACGCCCTTGGGCGTTAGCTGAAGAAGGCGCGGATGCCGATGAGCACCAGCACGACGCCGCCCACGATCTCCGCCTTGTCGCCGAGCGCGTTGCCGAGTCGGCGCCCGAGCGCCGCAGGGACGCAGCAAACGAGGAAGGTGACGATTCCGATGATGGAGACGGCCGTGAGGAGGTCGGCCTCCATCGCCCGGAGCGAGACGCCCACCGCGAAGGCGTCGATGGCGGTGGCGACGGATTGCACGAGGATGATGCCGACGGAGAGCTTGGGCGAGCTTGGCGGCTCATCCTCGGTGGTCCGCGCCCGCGTGATGCCCGCGCCCTCGCGGATCATGTTGCCGCCGATCGCCGCGAGCACGACGAAGGCCACGATGCCGGCGTAGTTTTCGATGAGTTCTGCCGCGAGTCCCGAGAGCACATAGCCCAAAAACGGCATGAAGCCCTGGAAGAAGCCGAACGCCACGGGGAGGACGAGGAGCTTCCTCGGCGATTCGTCGGGATAGGCGACGGCATCCGAGAGCGTGACCGCGAAGGCGTCCATGGCGAGCCCGACGGCGATGACGACGAGGCTCACGAAGTCCATGCCTGCCTCCCCGCCCGCTTCTCGATTTCCTCCGCGCGCAGCCGCAGTGTAGCGCCGCGCTAGAAGAGCGGCGTGCAACCGGCCAGGAAGGTTC
>CANPVI010000199.1 GCA_947581665.1 uncultured Atopobiaceae bacterium
GGGATCCCGCCGCAGCGACGGCATACTCCGGCGCGTCCTCGCAGAAGTACTTGAGGCTCGTGAGCGCCCTGGGGCATTCCTGTATCTCATCGAGGATGATGAGCGTGACATCTGGCGATATGCGTTTGCCTGTCTCAAATTGAAGCGCGGAGACGAGACGGGCAACGTCGAAACCAAGTTCGAATCGCTCGCCCATCCTGGGGTTGTCGTCCAGATTCACGTAAGCGACGTTCTCGAACTGCGCGCCGCCGAGCGCCGCACCCCTAAGCGGTTCCAAGTTCCTCTAAGCAGCTCTAAGCTCCCCTAAGTTGAGGTTATCGCGCTCAAAGCTCCATGGGTCGGCGTCCACTTAACCTCAAGAACCTTCTGCCTCGCACGGCTTTCCCTTCCCCGAACCTGTGCTCGCACAGGAGGCTTCTGTTTAAGTCGTGGACGAGTGCACTTCATGCTCAATGGGGCTACTTTTATGCACGCTTTTTCGATCCCATCGATTGCACGGGTCCTCTTCCTCCCACATGCTATTCGACACAGATACCGATCGCTGAAAGGAGCGACGATGCGAGAGGACGGGAGTTGAACATGGATGAAAAGAAGGGCATTCAGCCAGAGACCAAGGATGACGTCAAAGCCGTCACCTCCGAGGGGGAGGTTGCCGACGTGGCCCTCAACGACGTCGATGGAGGCATCTTCTCGCCGACGTACGACCGCAGCAAACCGCGGAAGGGCACGCACCTCTACGACCACCCCGGCGAGTAGGAGCCGATGAGACGCGTCGGCGGCCCCCAGCGTTTTCGATGAGGGAGATTGGGGCCGAGGCAGGCCCGCTTGTTGCGCCACGGTTGAAACGCGAAGAGAGGGCGGGAGCTGCTGCTCACCGCCCTCTTATCTTCACGGTGTTGCCCGCTTATTCCCATGAGTCAGCAGGGGCGGGTGCCGCTGCCATTGCTGATGCTAGTCGGGTAACCCCAGTGATATCCCACATTTGGCGCCGCCATCGTCACTTTTGCCAATGGCACCACATCCGACGCCGCCAACTGTGACGCAAAGCGAATCGTCACCGAACTTCGAACCCCCAGCGAGGAAACAGCCGCAGCCCTTGAGCATGCCGATGATGACGCAGCCGCATTTCGCGCCGCCGGCCACGGCCTCCAGCTCGGCCTCGGACAGCTCACCCTCGACGGTGGCCTCGGCATCGGCCGCGAGGATGTCCTCGGCGCTGAGGTCGAGGTCGTGTGCGGCCGCGAAGGCAGCGACGGCCTCAGCGATGGCGGTGCGGGCCTCCTCCTCGGAGACGCCCTCAACGTTCACGCCCTCGGTCACGGCGACGAGCTCCGCTTGGAGCGCGTCATCAGCCGAGACGACCTCGTAGAACTTGGCGACTTACCCGCTCATCGCCCTGTCGTCCCTGAGCATGCTGGTTGGATAAACCTAAACAGCCTGCTCCTCGTCAAGCCCAAGAGCGACGCAGACGGCGCCGCCATGGCTGTCCGGCTCGCCCGCTGCGCCGACGACAAAGCAGCCGCAACCCTTGACGGCGCCGATAATGAAGCAGCCGCACCCATCGCCTTGGTTGCCGCCGGCCACGGCCTCGAGCTCCGCCTCGGAGAGCTCGCCTTCGGCGGTGGCATCCGCATCGGCCGTAAGGACATCCTCTACCGTGAGGTCGAGGTCGTGCTCCGCCGCGAAGGCGGCGACGGCCTCGGCCATGGCCTGGCGGGCCTCCTCCTCGGAGACGCCCTCGAGGTCCACACCCTCGGTCACGGCGACGAGCTCCGCCTGGAGCGCGTCATCTCCCGAGACGACCTCGTAGAACTTGGTGACTTTCTCGTTCATCGTCTTTTCCTTCCATCGATGACGAATGCTGAGGCAGATTATGGCCCGCGAGGCCTTCGCCAACCCGAAGAGCCGCAAGCGGTGAAACCAACCGTTCATTCGTGCGCCGACATCGAGCTTTCGTGCCAGATTTCCGATGAGCATCGTTTGCACGGGGCAAACATGTACAGGTCGTGGGCGAGTGCGCTTCGTGCATCGAATGCGCATGTTCGTGTCGTATCTTTGGCGGGCATCGCTTGCAGCGGATCATTCCCTCAAACATGCTTGTCGTCACAAAACACGTCCGCTGAAAGGAGCGACCGTGAAAGAAGATAGAAAGAAGATAAGAAGAAGGCGGAGACCACCGAGGTCGAAGAAGAGGTAGTCGTAGTCGAGGAAGTAAAGCTTTCCGAAGAAGATCTCGACAAGGCTTCAGGTGGCTTTTATCCATGGAGACCAACCGAAAGAGGTGGCAAACAATACCCCCTTATGCCAGAGCTTTCTGACTAGGGGAGGAGCGACCGTGAAAGACGACAAGAAGAACGCAAAGCCCGAGGTCGAGAAGGCAAAGCCCGAGGAGGGGCTTTCGGACAGTGACCTCGAAGCCGTGACTGGCGGCGCAGAACGAAAAAGAGACCTCTATCACAAGCGGCTGACATCGGGAACCGAGAGGTCGCCTCTCTAAATCGGAGGCTGGCTGCGCGAGGAACCAAGCGATAGCAAAAAAGCACGGAGCGAAGGCCACAGTCTTCGCTCCGTGTTTCGTGGCTTTCCATCCGAATCCAAATAGGACCCTTTTTATCACCTGCTACTCCCACTCGATGGGCGATGTCCGGTCCCGGCTGGCTCCCCGTTTGCTCTGATTTGCACACGTATCCCGATTTGGCTCAGATTTCATTTTGCTGGACACCAGCTGAGCACCAGTCTCGGCATTCGACTGCTCCACCGAAGTGCCTAAATCACCTCTCAATCGAGTGCGCGGAAAGAGGCGCAAGCAGCTGGGATACGCAATCTGGCGACTACGAGTCGAGCAGGATGGCCAACGCCGCCCTATCCCGCAAGCTGAGAGCGCCGAGTGGCTCGCCATTGAGCAGATCCCCGCGCCGAAGGGACAGCAACGGCGCGAGCTGGACCCTCGATGGCTTCACCAGTCCCTCATCTTGCCAGTCCATCAACTCGTACTAGCGATAGTGTGGCTGGGGACGAGCCGAGGTGACCTTCGCGGCCACGACGGCAACGGTCTCGCCATCGATGACGACGACGGGCTTGCCCTTGCCGACGTCCGGATGGTCGGCACATCTCACATAGGCAAGCCAGACCTGCCAAGGTGCGAGGTCAATGGACGAGCTCTGCATAGAC
>CANPVI010000200.1 GCA_947581665.1 uncultured Atopobiaceae bacterium
CTTCAAGCATCTGCCCACGTACTTGACACCGGGGAGCGCATCATCGCCCGTTAGACGGGCACTACGCGCTTAAGTTACCTGCGGTTTTGCAAACGCCGTCTATCGCCGCGAATGCGCCCTCTACCACGTGGTTTTCCCGTCGATTTCGCATCGAAACTACTTAGGTACCTTATAATTTTCAGGTTATTTGTTTGTCGAAGGAGGTTTCGATGGCAAAGAGGGAGGTGCGTACCGACCTCTGGGTTGCGCAGCAACTTGACGAGTGTGACATCCGCTACGATCCGCAAGGAAGTTCGATCAAAGAGATCGACAAGGCGCTAAGCAGCGCATCCAAGCGCGGCACGGGCAAAGCGGGCTATCCCGAATTCGTCTCCGTGACGAAGGATTTCGTCCTCGTGATCGAGGACAAGGCAGACCTCGACAAGCACATGAGGCTGACCGCAAACGACGTTCTCGACATGAGCCTTAAAGCCGTAACCGAATACGCCGTGAACGGTGCCTACTACTACGCGAAGCACATCGCCCAGAACAGTACCTTCCGGAAGGTGTTCGCCATCGGGGTGTCCGGCGATGCGAAGAATCACACCATCACGCCCCTGTGGGTCGATGACCGCGGGGAATACAAGGTACTTCCCGACATCGAGTCGTTCGTATCTTTCACCGGGCAGAACGTCGACGAGTACTACACCCGATACGTCCTTGAGGAAGAGACTGACGTTGAGAAGACCACCGAGCAGATCCTCAAGGACGCAGCCGAGCTTCACGAGTATCTGAGAACCTACGGGACGCTCAAAGACCAAGACAAACCACTCGTGGTGGCGGGTATCCTCCTCGCGCTCGACGAGATAAAGTCCGGCGGATTCTCCATAGCCTCGCTCACTGGCGATCAGCTTCCGGGGAACCGCGACGGGGACAAGCTGCTGAACGCCGTCCGCAATCGCCTCACGAGATCCGATGTGGGGCCGGATGCGAAGAAGGACAAGCTCCTCGCGGAGTTCGCCATCTTGCGGACTAGCTTCCGCCTCAACGAGGTGAGCGGCGTTCTGGGCAAGACGCCGCTCAAGTTCTACACGGAATTCCTCTACGATCGCGTCTTCAAGAACATCAAGTACCAGAAGACCAGCGAGGACTTCATAGGCCGTTTCTACGGCGAGTTCATGAGCTATTCCGGCGGCGACGGTCAGTCCTTGGGAATCATCCTCACCCCGCGCCATATCTGCGATCTCATGTGCGATCTTGCGGACGTGGGCGAGGGCGACAAGGTGCTCGACCCGGCGTGCGGAACGGCTGGCTTCCTGATCTCTGCCATGCACAGGATGCTTACGCTCGCCGACTCCGATTCCGAGAGGATGGGCATCAAGCGAAACCAGCTTCACGGCTTCGAGATCCAGAGCAACATGTTCGCGGTCGCAGCGGCGAACATGATCCTGCGCGGCGATGGGAACAGCAACCTCGAATGCTGCGACTTCCTCCGCAAGAACCCGTCGCAAGTGCAGCTCAAGGGCTGCACGGTGGGACTGATGAATCCGCCGTATTCCCAAGGCTCGAAGGCCGACCCGGAGCAATACGAGCTTTCCTTCCTAGAGCGTCTGCTGGATTCGCTCGTGGTGGGAGCGCGTGCGGCGGTGATCGTGCCCCAATCCTCCATGACGGGGAAGTCCAAGGATGAGAAGGCGTTCAAGAAGAGCATCATGGAGCACCACACCCTCGAGGGCGTCATCACCTGCAACACCGACACGTTCTACGGCGTGGGCGTGAATCCCGTGATCGCCCTTTTCACGGCCCATGTTCCGCATCCTTCGGACAAGCTCTGCAAGTTCATCGACTTCCGGGACGATGGCTACGAGGTCAGGGCGCACGTCGGCCTCGTGGAGGGCGACTCCGCCAAGGACAAGCGGCAGCATCTTCTGGATGTCTGGTTCGGTCGCGCCGAGGCACCGTCGAGGTTCTGCGTCGAGTCCACGGTGACGGCGGAGGACGAGTGGCTTCATTCCTTCTACTACTTCAACGACGAGATACCTTCCGAGGCCGATTTCGAGAAGGCGATCGGCGACTACCTGACGTTCGAGTTCTCCATGGTCATGCAGAACCGCGAGTATCTGTTCGAGAGGGATGCTGACGATGGAGAATCGTGAGGATGTAAGCTGGGGATCTTGCAATCTGAGCGATCTGTTCGACTTCGAGCGGGGCAAGGAGAAGAACATGGCAGCATTGCCATGTGGCGAAATCCCCCTTGTTTCCGCTAGGAACATGAACAACGGAGTCAAGGGGTTCGTTGGCAACCCAACAAAGGTAATCAAGGGTGGCAGCATCATAACCTTGAACAACGATGGGGATGGCGGTGCTGGGCTCGCCTACTATCAATCAGTGGATTTCGCCCTCGACACCCATGTCACCGCACTGCATCCCAAGGATGATGTGAGTCCGGAAGCGTTGCTCTACATGTCCGCGAGCATCTGTAGGCAACATGAGATATTCGGTCATGGACGTTCGATCTCCCTGCCAAGGGCATATCGAATCCAAAGCATGTTTCCAATCACCGAAGAAGGCAAGCCTGACTACGGGTACATGGCCGAGTTCGTCACTCGCACACGTGAGGAAATGCTCGATAGATACCGAGCCTACGTTGCGGAGCGCATAGCCGAACTCGGCGAGCATCGGGAGATCCCGTCGCTCGAAGAGAAGGAATGGGGAAGCTTTCCACTGGAAAGCATCTTCATCGTCAAATCCGGTTTCCGGTTGGAGACGAGGAACAAAGTCCCGGGGAATCGCCCCTTCATCGGCGCTACGGAAAACGGCAACGGCATCACGGGGTTCGTGAGCAACGACAATCCGTCAAAGGACTCGAACGTGCTGGGCGTCAACTACAACGGCGCTCCATGCATCGCCTTCTACCATCCCTATGAATGCGTTTTCACCGACGATGTGAAGCGTCTCCACCTTCGCGACTATCCCGACGGCAAGTACGTCCTGTTGTTCCTCGCTACGATAGTCGCCCAGCAAAGATCAAAGTACTGCTATGGATATAAGTTCAACGAGAGAAGGATGCTCCGACAGAAGCTCATGCTCCCAGTTGATGATGCAGGTGAACCCGACTATGAGTACATGGAGCAGTATGCGAGGAACATGGCGCTGAGGAAGTACCGACAGTACCTCAAGTTCCTAGAA
>CANPVI010000201.1 GCA_947581665.1 uncultured Atopobiaceae bacterium
GGGGCGCGCTCAACATCGACGTCGTCCTCGAGTGCACGGGCTTCTACACCTCCAAGGCCAAGGCTCAGGCCCACATCGACGCCGGCGCCAAGAAGGTCGTCATCTCCGCTCCCGCGGGCAACGATCTCCCCACCGTCGTCTACAACGTGAACCATGAGACGCTCACCGCCGACGACAACATCGTCTCCGCAGCCTCCTGCACCACGAACTGCCTCGCTCCCATGGCCAAGGCTCTCAACGACTACGCGCCCATCAAGGCCGGCATCATGAGCACCATCCACGCCTACACCGGCGACCAGATGATCCTCGACGGCCCGCACCGCAAGGGCGACATGCGTCGCGCTCGCGCCGCCGCCATCAACATCGTGCCGAACAGCACCGGCGCTGCGAAGGCCATCGGCCTCGTCATCCCCGAGCTCAACGGCAAGCTCATCGGCTCCGCCCAGCGCGTGCCCGTGGCTGACGGCTCCACCACCCTGCTCTACTGCGTCGTGAAGTCCAAGGACGGCGAGAAGATCACCGTCGACTCCATCAACGCCGCCATGAAGGCCGCCTCCGACCCCGAGACCTTCGGCTACAACACCGATCCGATCGTCTCCTCCGACGTCGTGGGCATGACCTACGGCTCCCTCTTCGACGCCACCCAGACCATGGTCTGCGACCTCGGCAACGATGAGTACCTCGTCCAGGTCGTCTCCTGGTACGACAACGAGAACTCCTACAGCTCCCAGATGGTCCGCACCATCAAGTACTTCGAGAAGTTCGTGTAGGCCTTCTCGCGCTGAGGACACACCGCCCGCTTAGGCGCGGGCATTGAGGACGCGAGCGAGGCGAGGCTTCGTTCGCGTCCTTTTTCACGCCATCAATCCAAGGGAGGAACGACGATGGCATTCACTAAGAAGACCGTCCGCGACATCGATGTGGACGGCAAGCGCGTCCTCATGCGCGTCGACTTCAACGTGCCGCTGGACGAGAACGGCAACGTGACCGACGACACGCGCGTCAAGGCCGCCATCCCCACCATCAAGTACCTCGTCGACCACAACGCCAAGGTCATCCTCATGAGCCACCTCGGCCGCCCGAAGGGCGACGGCCCCGAGCCGAAGCTCTCCTTGAAGCCCGCGGCCGACAAGCTCCGCGAGCTCACCGGCCTCGACGTGACCTTCGTGCCGGACACCTACGGCGACGAGGCCAAGGCTGCGGCCGACGCCCTCAAGCCGGGCCAGGTGCTCGTGCTCGAGAACGTGCGCTTCGTGAAGGCCGAGAAGAAGAACGATCCCGAGATCGCGAAGACCCTCGCGTCGCTCGGCGACATCTTCGTGCTCGACGCCTTCGGCACCGCGCACCGCGCGCAGGGCTCCGTCGTGGGCCCCACCGCCTATCTTCCGGCTGTCGCCGGCTTCCTGCTCGAGAACGAGGTCGATACCCTCACCGGCCTCTTCGGCAACCCCGATCGCCCGTTCGTGGCCATCCTCGGCGGCTCCAAGGTCTCCGATAAGATCGGCGTCATCGACCACCTGCTCGATTCCGCCGACACGCTCATCATCGGCGGCGGCATGGCCTACACCTTCCTCAAGGCCAAGGGCTACGAGGTGGGCAAGAGCCTGCTCCAGGAGGACTGGATCGACCGCGCCAAGGACATGATGAAGAAGGCCGAGCAGAACGGCGTCGACCTCCTGCTCCCCATCGACACCGTCATCGCGGATGCGTTCGACAACGACGCGAACACCAAGGTCGTCGCCTCCGACGCGATCCCCGCCGACTGGCAGGGCCTCGACATCGGCCCGGCCACCGAGAAGCTCTTCGGCGACGCCATCGCCAAGGCCAACACCGTCTTCTGGAACGGCCCCATGGGCGTCTTCGAGATGCCGAGCTTCGAGCACGGCACGAAGGCCGTGGCCGAGGCCATCGCGGCCAACGATCACTGCAAGAGCGTGATCGGCGGCGGCGATTCCGTGGCGGCCATCAACAAGTTCGGCCTGGCCGACAAGATGACGTTCATTTCGACTGGCGGTGGCGCCTCGATGGAGCTCGTCGAGGGCAAGGACCTGCCTGGAGTGGAGGCGTTGCTCGATGCCTAGGACCATCCTCATTGCCGGCAACTGGAAGATGAACAAGAACTACGGCGAGGGCGTCGAGCTCGCGCAGCAGCTCTCCCAGGAGCTCGCTGACGGCACCAACGGCGTGGAAGTCGTCGTGTGCCCGCCGTTCGTGGACCTCAAGGGCGTTGCCGGCGTCATCGAGTTCGACAAGGCCCCGTTCGGCCTTGGCGCCCAGAACGTCTATTGGGAGGCCTCCGGTGCCTACACCGGCGAGACGAGCCGGAGCATGCTCGACTCCGTGGGCTGCACCTACTGCATCATCGGCCACTCCGAGCGTCGCGACTACTTCAAGGAGACCGACGAGGACGTGAACCGCAAGGCCAAGGTCCTCATCGAGGGCAACATCACGCCGATCCTCTGCTGCGGCGAGTCGCTCGAGGTGCGCAAGGCCGGCAAGCACGTGGAGCACGTCGTCTCGCAGATCAAGGCCGACTGCGCCGACCTCCCGCTCGAGCGCGGCGACCAGCTCGTGATCGCCTATGAGCCCATCTGGGCCATCGGCACCGGCGAGACCGCGACGGCCGACGACGCCGAAGAGGTGTGCAGGGCCATCCGCGACACGCTTCGCGAGATGTTCGGCTCCGTGGCCGACGAGATCCGCGTCCTCTACGGCGGCAGCGCCAAGCCGGGCAACATCGCCGGATTCGTGGCCTGCGACGACGTGGACGGCGCCCTCGTGGGCGGCGCCTCGCTCAAGGCCACGGACTTCGCCGACATGGTCCGCAAGTCCGCGTAGTTCGAGCGTCTGTGATGGAGACCCCTCCCGGGCATGGTCCGGGAGGGGTCTTTGTGGTAGTCTCGCGCTTTGGTTTCGAACGCCCGACCCGCTAGAGGAGTCCCATCGTGGAGTGGTACAACATCATCCTGCTCATCATCTGGTTCATCTCGGCCATCGCGTCGATCGTGCTCGTGCTCATGCACTCCGGCAAGGGCACCGGCCTCTCCGACATGATCGCCAGCTCCATGTACAACACGGCCGCGTCGGGCATCGTCGAGCGCAACCTCGACCGCATCACGCTCATCAGCTGCATCGTCTTCGGCGTGACGCTCGTCATC
>CANPVI010000202.1 GCA_947581665.1 uncultured Atopobiaceae bacterium
AGTACTTCGGCTTGCCGGGCTCGTAGTTGCCGGCGTTCGCGATGTTGTCGTAGCCGTTGCCCGAGCGGTCCGGCGTGAGGAAGCTGCGGCAGCCCATGCAGGTGTAGACGTCGCCATCGCCGGGCTCCTCGCCCTTCGAGAGCTTGAGCTCGCGCATGATCTTCTCGGAGATGTAGTCCGGCACCATGCGCTTGGCGGTGCATTTCGCGGCGAGCTGCGTGAGGTAGTAGTACGGCTGGCCCGGCTCGATGTTGTCCTCCTCGAGCACGTAGATGAGCTTCGGGAAGGCCGGGGTGATCCACACGCCGGATTCGTTCTTCACGCCCTCGTAGCGCTGGCGCAGCATTTCCTCGATGATGAGCGCGAGGTCGTGCTTCTCCTGGTCGCTGCGGGCCTCGCCCACGTACATGAAGACGGAGAGGAAGGGCGCCTGGCCGTTCGTGGTCATGAGGGTGACCACCTGGTACTGGATGGTCTGCACGCCCTTGCGGATCTCCGCGAGGAGGCGCTCCTCGACGATCGTATCCTGCTTGTCCTGCGCGACGTCGAGCCCGAGCTCGGCGAACTCGCGGTTCACCTCGGCGCGGATGCGCTTGCGCGAGACGTCCACGAAGGGCGCGAGGTGCGTGAGCGAGATCGACTGGCCACCGTATTGGTTCGAGGCCACCTGCGCGATGATCTGCGTCGCGATGTTGCAGGCGGTGGAGAAGGAGTGCGGCTTCTCGATGAGGGTGCCGGAGATGACGGTGCCGTTCTGGAGCATGTCCTCGAGGTTCACGAGGTCGCAGTTGTGCATGCGCTGCGCGTAGTAGTCCGCGTCGTGGAAGTGGAGGATGCCCTCGTTGTGCGCGTCCACGACCTCCTGCGGGAGCAGGAGGCGCATCGCGAGGTCCTTCGACACCTCGCCGGCCATGTAGTCGCGCTGGACGGAGTTCACCGTGGGGTTCTTGTTGGAGTTCTCCTGCTTCACGTCCTCGTTGTTGCAGTCGATGAGGGAGATGATGCGGTCGTCCGTGGTGTTGGACTGGCGCTTCAGGTTCTGCACGTAGCGGTACGTGATGTAGTTGCGGGCGACGGCGAAGGCGCCCTTGGCCATGATGTGGTCCTCCACCATGTCCTGGATCTCTTCGACCGTGGCGGTGTGGCCACAAGCCGCGCACTCCGCCTCCACGACGGTGGCGATGTCGTCCACTTGGGCGTCGGTGAGGCGCTCGGCGAGGGCCACCGTGTCGTTGGCCTTGGAGACCGCGTTCACGATCTTCTGAACGTCGAATGCGACTTCAGCGCCGTTGCGTTTGATGATCTTCAAGGCCCTCAGATCCTTTCGTCGTGCGTGTGGCGTCCCAAATGCGGCATTTCGCCATCCAAGGCGACGGCTCCGCCGTCGCTCTGGATGGCGTTTCGAGTGCGTTCGCTAGCATAGCGCAACCGCTTCGCGTGCAAGCCCACGATAACAACTCCTTGCGTGAAAGGAAACCCGATCCACAAGATGTTGTGGATCGGAGCGTGCCCAGAAGCGTTGTCCAAAATCACGTGACCTGCGAAAACCGAACATACGTTTCGCCCAGGTTTTGAACAATACGCAGCGTATGGGCTATGCGTTCGAGGATTTCCCTTGGCGCGGGCACACCACAAGATATTGGGGGTGGGAAGACTTTTGGCGCCTAGGGGTCGTGGGCCCCTACGCTCGCGTTTTCCGCGAGCGGCAATTTCGGTGAGCGGTCGATGCGAGGTCGGACTACCATGGGGCCCCGAAACTCACGTCACGCCATGGAGGAGGGCCCATGCCCAACGAAGGCAGCTACCAAGAGGCGAAGCGACGCTCCGACGCCACATGGGCCGAGCTCGCGGCCCACCCCGAGAAACACGTCATGCTCTCGGGCGATCGCCCCACCGGCGCCCTCCACCTCGGCCACTACTTCGGCACCGAGGCTCCGCGCGTGAGACTCCAGAACCTCGGCGTGAAGTGCTACATCCTCATCGCCGACTACCAGGTGATCACCGATCGCGACACCACCGAGCACATCCGCGAGAACGCGCACTCGATGCTCCTCGACTACCTCGCGATGGGAGTCGATCCCGCCAGGACCACGATCTTCACGCACTCCGCAGTGCCCGCGCTGAACCAGCTCATGCTCCCCTTCCTCTCGCTCGTCACGGAGGCGGAGCTCCTGCGCAATCCCACCGTGAAGACCGAGCTCGAAGCCTCCTGCCACGCGCTCACCGGTCTGCTCCTCACCTACCCCGTGCACCAGGCCTGCGACATCCTCTTCTGCAAGGGCACGCTCGTGCCCGTGGGCATGGACCAGCTGCCCCACGTGGAGCAGACGCGCCAGATCGCGCATCGCTTCAACAAGCGCTACGGCAAGGTCTTCCCCGAGCCCGTCGCCCTGCTCTCTGACGTGCCGCTGCTTCCCGGCCTCGATGGTCGCAAGATGTCGAAGAGCTACGGCAACGCCATCGCACTCTCCATGACGGCCGAGGAAACCGCCAAGCTCATCAAGAAGTCGCGCACCGATTCCGAGCGCACCATCACCTTCGATCCCGAGAACCGTCCCGGTGTCTCGGCGCTCCTCTCCACAGCCGCCATCTGCGAGGAACGCGATCCCAAGGAGATCGCCGCCGAGATCGGCGACGCGGGCTCGGCCGCGCTCAAGGCCTATGTGACCAACGCCGTGAACACGTACCTCGCGCCGCTTCGCGCGCGCCGCGAGGAGCTCGCGAAGGACATGGACTACGTCATCGACGTCCTCCACGAGGGCAACGCCCACGCCAACGCCGTCGCCAACGAGACCCTCGCGCAGGTCCGTGAGGCGATGGGCATGGTGTACTGAGCCAAGTTTGCAACGTCCCCGCTGGAGCGGGGACGCGCATAGTCTCCGGAGCCCGGCTCCCGCTCGGACGATCTACGGCTCTCCCCGGTGCCCATCCGAGGGTGCACATCTCACGCTGGCATACGGGCTTCGGCTCCGGCGGACCAGCCCTCGGGGGCCTCGGATAAACACCTCCCAACCACCGCTCCCGCAGGGCTCCGGAGACAATGTGCGTCCCCGCCCCCGAAAGGTTTTCGCGGCAAGACAAAAGAACCGTCCCTCTTGCCTTGCATAGCCACACTCTCCTTACG
>CANPVI010000203.1 GCA_947581665.1 uncultured Atopobiaceae bacterium
GTGCCACTTCTGGGAGGCGAAGGGGGCGTTTTTGGGCGGCGGAGAGGGCTACGCGGCAGATCGGAGGGGCGGCCGAGGGGGCTACGCGGAGAAAAAGGCGGCCGAGGGGGCTCCGTGACATGAGCGGGCAGGGGCGATGGCGCTCCATGAGGCGGAAACAGCGGAGGTAGCGGGCGCAGTTGCGTGCTCAGTTCGCTCGGGGGTGCCCGAGGTTTCCGCGTGGCAAGATAGAGCGCACGCCTCGCCTCGCCTCGAAGGAGCCACCATGCGCATCGCTATCGGCGGATTGCATATCGAATCGTCCGAGTTCTCGGCGTACCGCTCGTCGTTCGAGGACTTCCGCGTGCTCGAGGGGGAGGGGATCGTCGAGCGCTATGGCATCTACGCGCCCGAGGTGGGCGACGCCATCGAGATCGTGCCGCTCATCCACGCCCGCGCGCTGCCCGGCGGCCCCGTGACCCGCGAGTTCTTCGATGCCTGGGGCGCGCAGTTCTTCGGCCTGCTCGACGAGGCGCTCTCCGAGGGCGGCGTGGATGGCGTGCTGCTCTACGTGCATGGCGCCGCGAGCGTCATCGGCATGGACGACCCCGAGGGCTGGATCGTCGCGCGCGTGCGCGAGATGGTGGGGCCCGAGGTGCCCATCGCATGCGCGATGGACCTGCACGGCAACGTCTCCGACCAGCTCTTCGACGCCGCTGACTACCTCACGTGCTACCGCACGGCGCCGCACGTGGACGAGGCTGAGACCGAGATGCGTGCCTTCCGCGCGCTCGTGCGCCTCGTGGAGGAGCGACCGCACCTGCATCGCGCGAAGGTGGACATCCCGATCCTGCTCCCCGGCGAGAAGACCTCCACGCAGGTGGAACCGGGCGCCTCGCTCTACGGCATGCTCGAGCGCGTGATCGCCGAGCACGGGGTTTGGGACGCGAGCATCTGGATGGGCTATCCATGGGCCGACCAGCCACGATGCCACGGCGCGATCGTCACCGAGGGCACGCGGGCAAAGGAGGTGGAGGCCGCCGCGCGCGAGATCGCCGAGGCGTACTGGGGCGCACGCCACGAATTCGCCTTCGTGGGGCCCACCGAGCACGAGGAGCCGGCCATCGCCGCCGCGCTCGCCTCTTCGGCGCACCCGTTCTTCCTCTCGGACATGGGCGACAACCCCGGCGCCGGCGGCTTTGACGACACCACCGGTTTCCTGCGAAAGCTCCACGAGGCGTACCGCGCAGCCGGTTCCGAGAAGCACGTGGCCTTCGCCTCCGTCTACGTGCCGAAACCCGCGGTGCGCGCTGCGGGCGGGGAGGGCGACGACGGCGGCACCGGCGCCGGCACTGGCGCGGTGATGGAGATGCCGTTCGAGGCGTTGCCGATGCTCCTCGGCCGCGAGCTCACGTTCGTCCTTCCGCACGGCTTCGAGCTCACGGCCACCGTGGTGCGCACGTTCGTGGACGCGATGGGCGGCGAGGGCGTGGTGCTCGCCGACGGCAACTTCAAGGTGCTCATCACGCAGGCGCGTACGCAGTTCAGCACGGCGCGACAGTTCGAGAACGCGGGCATCGAGCTCGGCGAGGAGGACATCGTCGTGGTGAAGATGGGCTACCTCGAGCCTGAGCTCTCCGCCGCGGCGGCGGACTGGATCATGGTGCTTACGCCCGGTGCGGTCGACCAGGACCTCGTGCGCCTGCCCTACGAGCACCTCACCCACCCCTCGCCCCCTTCGACGGATTCGACTTCGCGTTCACCCCGGAGGTCCGCGTGGTGTGAGGCCATGGGTGGTTGCGTCGTGCGTGGCCGCGCTCACCGAAAATCCACTTGCGGGGAGGCCTTCATCGAGGAGGGCATATGAGCTCTGAGTTTGAACGGTTGGAGGCAAGCGTCGCGAGCGTGCGCGAGGTGAGCGATTTCAAGCCGCGCGTGGGAGTCGTGCTGGGCTCCGGGCTCGGCGGCTTCGCGGAGCGCATCGACGTGGTGGCGAACGTACCCTACGAGCGCATCGCGGGCCTTTCCACCTCCACGGTGGAGGGCCACGCGGGGCGCCTCCTCCTCGGTCACGTGGCAGGCGTGCCCATCGTGGCCATGGACGGCCGCGTGCACCTCTACGAGGGGTATTCGCCGGCGGATGTGGTAGCGCCGGTGCGGCTGCTCGGCCTCCTCGGCGCGAAGACGCTCATTCTCACGAACGCCGCCGGTGGCGTGGCCTCCGCGCTCGAGCCAGGCGATCTCATGCTCATCACCGACCACATCGCCACGCTCGTGCCCTCTCCCCTCGCGGGCCCGCACGAGCCCGAGCTCGGCTCGCGCTTTTCGGACATGAGCGATGTCTATGCGCCACGGCTCCGCGAGATCGTCCACGAGGCGGCGCGCGGTCTGGACATCGAGCTCAAGGAGGGCGTCTACCTGCAGATGCCCGGTCCTGCCTATGAGACGCCGGCCGAGGTGCGCATGGCCGCCACGCTCGGTGCCGACGCGGTGGGCATGAGCACCGCCATCGAGGCTGTGGCCGCCCACGCCATGGGCTTCGAGGTCGCGGGCATCTCCTGCATCACGAACAAAGCCGCCGGCCTCTCGCCGACCCCGCTCTCCCACGAGGAGGTGCAGTCGGTGGCCGCCCGCGTGTCGACGGCCTTCGCCGCACTGCTCGCGAACCTCATCGCCCGCCTTGGCGCCTCACCGCACCCCGAGGCGCAGATGGCAAGATTACAGTCGCCCGAGCCTTCTTGAGCCCCTCGGCCACCCGGGATCTGCCGCATAGCCCTCTCCGCCGCCCGCACGTCTGCCATCACCCCTGTTCTTGCCTGCCGCGGAGCGCCCTGGGCCGCCCGCGATGTGGCACGTAGCGTCCTCGGCCGCCCGCACGTCCGCCATCACTCCTGTTCGCCTGCCGCGGAGCCCTTTCGGCCGCCCGCGATCTGCCGCGTAGCCCTCTCCGCCGCCGGGGATGTGGCGCATAGCCCTCTCCGCCGCCCGCACGTCCGCCATCACCCCTGTTCTTGCCTGCCGCGGAGCGCCCTGGGCCGCCCGCGATGTGGCACGTAGCGTCCTCGGCCGCCTTTTTCTCCGCGTAGCCCTCTCGGCCGCCCCTCCGATCTGCCGCGTAGCCCTCTCCGCCGCCCAAA
>CANPVI010000204.1 GCA_947581665.1 uncultured Atopobiaceae bacterium
CTCCGCGAGGAACTCTCGCCGATAGATGGCGCTCCAGATGCTCGGCCTGTTGAAGAACACCTGCCGGGAGCACTCGGGCCAGACGACGTCCTTCAGGCACGCGTTCGTCCACCAGAAGCGACGGTGGTAGTTGCCCATGGTCCAGGTGAGGAAGAAATCGGCCTTCACCACCGGCACGTGCTTCGCCTCGCCGGCGGCGACCATCTTCTCGTAGGCCTCGGGCTCGAGGTAGTCGTCCGCCTCGAGGATCGTCACCCAGTCGCCCGTGGCGCGCGCGATGCCCTGGTTCACCGAATCGCCGTAGCCGGTGTTGTCCTTCGAGAGGGTGCGGAAGCGCGCGTCCGCAGCCGCGTAGCGCTCGAGGATCTCGGGCGTCGAATCAGTGGAGCCGTCGTTGACGCAGATGACCTCGATGTCCGCGAGCGTTTGCGCGGCGAGCGAGGCAAGGCACTCATCGAGGAACGCCTCCGCGTTGAAGGCGGGCACGATCACGGAGACGCGCGGGTTTGCCACGGAGACCCTCCTTTGCGAGCCGCGAGCCGGCGCCGCGGACGCGTTGCCTTAAAGGAAACACCCCGGAGACGAAGCCTCCGGGGCGAGATCGTCGGTCTAATGGTAGGGGAAGCGCGGGGCGCGCGTTTAGAAATCCTGGCGCGCGAAGGTCGTCTCGTTCAGGACGGGCTTCAGCTCCTCGAGGTCGGCGAGGTTGTAGAGCACACCGGAGGCCTCGTTGTCCGTCATCGTCTTCTCGTAGCGGCTCACCTTGGAGGCGGGACCCTGCACCACGAGGTCGGCGATGCCGTGGTAGGTGCGGCTGATCCAGCCCGTGAGGCCCAATTTCTCAGCCTCCTGGGTGGCGGTGTACACGAACTGGCCGCTGTTGACCTGGCCTGCGTACGAGAGGTGGACACGACGGGTGGGTTCTTGGGCGGCTTGCATGTGGCGCGGGGTGACCGCCGTCATCGGGCTCGTCTTCTTCATGGTGCTACTTCCGTTCTTGGAGCGCGCATTGGAGGAAGGGCGCGCGGTCCTTGGTTGATTGTGGATTCACCGGGCACGTAAAAATGGCAGGAAGTTGTGGAGTTCGGGCGAAAGGAAACACGTATTCCGAATCCGGTGCTTTGAGGTCGGTGAGCGGCGAATATGATGGAAAAATCGTGGGGAATTCGTTGCGGAATCGTGGCGGGGCGAGCGCCTTCGGCTGAGCGTTACGCTTAGCGCACGCGTGGAGCGTCGGGCATAGGAGAGAGGGCCCGAAGCGGGTGTCGCCGGCAGCGCAGGAGAGGGGCGTTGGGTGGCCTTCATCGAGTTCAGGGACGTGCGCAAGGTCTACACCATGGGCGACGTCGAGGTGAATGCCGTGAACGGCATGGACTTCGACATCGAGGAGGGTGAGCTTTGCGTGATCGTGGGGCCCTCGGGCGCCGGCAAGACGACCGTGCTGAACATGCTCGGCGGCATGGACCAGGTGACGGCCGGCACCATCAAGCTCGGCGATCGCATGGTGAGCGCCATGGACGAGCGCGAGCTCACGCTCTATCGCCGCCACGACATCGGCTTCGTGTTCCAGTTCTACAACCTCGTGGCGAATCTCACCGCGCTCGAGAACGTGGAGCTCGCGAGCCAGATCTGCGACGATCCGCTCCCCGCCGGGGACGTGATGGGGAAGGTGGGACTCGCGCACCGCATGAACAACTTCCCCTCGCAGCTCTCCGGCGGCGAACAACAGCGCGTGGCCATCGCCCGTGCGCTCGCGAAGAATCCGAAGCTCATGCTCTGCGACGAGCCCACGGGCGCGCTCGACTACAAGACCGGCAAGCAGATCCTGAAGCTCCTCCAAACCACCTGCCAGACCTACGGCCGCACCATCGCCATCGTCACGCACAACCTCGCCTTCACCGAGATCGCGGACCGCGTGATCCACGTCCACGAGGGCCGGGCCAAGCAGATCGAGACGAACGAGCACCCCGCCGACGCGCTCACCGTGGAGTGGTAGGGGAGGCCCGCCGTGGGAACGCGACGCAGCCATAGCCCCTTCGCGATCGAGATCCTGCGCTCGGTGAGCCACTCACTCGGGCGCTTTCTCGCGATCGCGGCGATCGTGGCCATCGGCTGCGGATTCTTCGCGGGCCTTCGCATGACGGGTACCGGCATGCGCAAGTCGGCGGACATCTACTATGACGGCACGGAGCTCTACGACCTCCAGCTCATCTCCACCCTCGGCATCACCGATTCCACGGTGGAGAAGGTGGCGGCCACCCCCGGCATCACCGCAGTGATGCCCTCGCGCTCGGTGGACGTGATGGCGGCGCTCGGGGACATGCAGATCGCCGCGCGCATCACGAGCTTCGAGACGCAGTCCGCCGAGGAGGCCACATCCGACGGCGTGCGCGTGTTCTCCGACGACGACGGCTACTTGAACCGCCTCATCCTACGCACCGGACGCTGGCCCGAGAAGGCCGACGAGTGCGTGGTGCTCGAGGAGCGCGTGGCGCACCTCGGTCCCGCGGACAGCGTGCAGGTACTCTACGGGGCGACCGATCTCGATGACGTGCTCGAGGTGCGCGACTTCGAGATCGTGGGCACGGTGAGCTCGTCCTACTACGTGCAATCCACCTCGCTGTCCACGACGACGCTCGGCTCGGGCATGCTCGAGCAGGCCGTCTACGTGCCCGAGGAAGCGTTCGACCCCGATGCGCCCTACACGGAGCTCTTCATGCGCGTGGGAGACGCCACGCCCGAGGTCTCGGCCACCGAGCCCTACCAGGAGAAGGTGGACGAGGTCGAGGAGACGCTCGAGGTGAGCCTTGATTCCTTCGCCGACGAACGTCGTGCCGAGGTGCGCGAGGAGGCGCAGGCCACGCTCGACGAGAATCGCGCGGACTTCGAGAGGGAGAGGGCCGACGCGCTGAGGGAGCTCGACGACGCGAAGGCCGAGCTCGACGACGCGTATTCCGAGCTCGAGAGCGGCGAGGCCGAGTATCGAAGCGGCCTCGCGACCTATCAGCAGGGCCAGCGCGAGATGGCGCAGGCCGAGCAGCAGATCAGCGCGGGGGAGCGCGAGCTTCAGGAGAGCCGCGCCCAACTCCAGAGCGCCGAGGCCGAGCTCGCGAAG
>CANPVI010000205.1 GCA_947581665.1 uncultured Atopobiaceae bacterium
GGAGCGGGTGCGCGTGGAGGGCTCGAGGAAGAGGTTCACGATCGTGCGACCGCGAAGCGCGGGCACCTTCTTGATCGCGCGTCTATTGACCTCGGCAAACGAGCGTCCCGTGTCCAAGATCTGCGTGATGTCGTCTGCCGTGAGACTCGTCGTGTCGAGGAGGTGCTTCACCGATAGCGCCATTTAGCTCTCCTTTCCGCCGTCAGAGGCGTCTTCGCCCGCATCCCAGATCTCCACGGCCATTCGACCGTCGGTTTCGGGGAGGAGCACGCGCACGTCCTCATCGGTGGCGGAGGGAACGTTCTTGCCCACGTAGTCCGCGCGGATGGGGAGCTCGCGGTGGCCACGATCCACCATCACCGCGAGTTGCACGCTGTGGGGACGCCCGAAGTCCATGATCGCGTCGAGGGCGCCGCGCACCGTGCGTCCGGTGTAGAGCACGTCGTCAACCAAGATGATGTCGCGGTCATCCACCGAGTAGGGGATGTTCGTGGCGTGGAGCACCGGCTGGATGTGGCGCACGACGTCATCGCGGTAGAAGGAGATGTCGAGCGAGCCCACGGGAGGGCGATTCCCCTCGATCGCCTCGAGCTCATCGGCGATGAGCCCCGCGAGATCGGCGCCGCGGCGCACGATCCCCGCGAGCGCGATCGTCTGCGCGCCGCCGTTGGCCTCGACGATCTCGTGCGCGATGCGCGTGATCGTACGGCGCATGTCCTCCTCGCTCATGATCTGGGCTTTGGGCCCTGAAGCTGCCATACCCTCACCTACCTCGAAAAAAAGAGACGGCCCCGCCTTTCGGCGCGGTCGTCTTCAGCTGAAGGCTCGATGGGGGTTCGTTTGGGCTGCGTTCGGCCTTGCGGGCATCTCGTACCGCGCTTAAAGGTCTTCGCAAACTCTACCACGGCGCGCACGCGCGCGCTCAGATCTCCCCCATGGATTCATAGGCGTCGCACACTTCGTCCGCGGGGCCGAGCATGAACTGGCGGCCCTTCTCGATCCAGCACGCACGATCGCACATGCGCCGCACGAGATCGACGGAGTGGCTCACGAGGAGCACCGTCACCTCCCCGGACTCCACGAGCTGGCGGATGCGCTCCTCGCACTTCTTCTGGAAGAGGAAGTCGCCCACGGAAAGCGTCTCGTCGACGATGAGGATGTCGGGCTCCGTGATGGTGGCGATGGCGAAGGCGATGCGCGCCACCATGCCGCTCGAATAGTTCTTGAGCGGCATGTCGAGGAAGTCCTCGAGCTCGGCAAACGCGACGATGTCGTTGAAGCGCTCGTCGATGAACTCCTTGGCGTACCCGAGGAGCGCGCCGTTGAGGTAGATGTTCTCGCGCGCCGTGAGTTCGACGTCGAATCCGGCTCCGAGCTCGATGAGGGGCGCGATGGAGCCCCGCACGTCCACCGAGCCGCGCGTGGGATCGAGCACGCCCGCGATGATCTTCAGCATCGTGGACTTTCCCGAGCCGTTCGTGCCCACGAGCCCGAAGGCCTCGCCCTTGCGCACCTGGAACGACACGTCCACGAGCGCGCGGAACTCCTTGAAGTAGAGCTTTCCGCGCGCGAGCGAGATGAAGTACTCCTTCAGGGAGTTCAGGCGCTCGGAGGCCATGTTGAAGACCATCGACACGTTGTCCACGTCGATGGAGACCTCGCGCTTCGAGAAGTCGACCTTCGAGATCTCCTCGGAGAGGCTCTCGGACTGGGCTTCGTGGATGTCGGCGGTGTCTGGCACGGAGGCGGCTCTCGTTTGCGGACCCTAGATGTAGAGGATGAACTTGCGCTCGCTCGATTTGAAGATGAGCCAGCCGATCCCGAAGACGATCGCCGAGCACGCGAGGCAGATGACGTTTTGCATGAGCGAGGGCGTCTGCTGGTAGAGCAGGATCTCGCGGAGGTAGGTGATGTACTGGTACATGGGGTTGTAGACGATCAAACGTTGCATGAACTCCGGCAGGATGGAGATGGAGTAGAAGATCGGCGTGAGGTAGGTCCACGCGATGAGCACGACGCTCCAGAGGTGCATGACATCGCGGAAGAAGACGGAGAGCGCCGAGAGGGCCATCGAGAGTCCCGCGCAGAATCCTACGAGGTAGATGAGGAAGAGGGGCACGAAGAGCACGTTCCACGAGAGCGGGATTTGGAACCACAGCATGACGATGGCCACCGCGATGAGCGAGAACGCGAAGTTCACGAGCGCGAAGAGCACCTTCTCGAGCGGGAAGACGATGCGGTTGATCTTGACCTTCTTCAGAAGCGATGCGTTGTCGATGATGGAGGCCATACCCGCGGAGGAGCTGTCCGAGAGGAGGGTGAAGGTCACGTTGCCGATGATGAGGTAGAGCGGGAAGTTCGGGATGTCCCCGCCCACCCGCATGAAGTTCGAGAACACCGCCGCCATGACGATCATCATGAGAAGCGGGTTCAAAACGCTCCAGGCCACGCCGAGGACGCTCCTGCGATACTTGTTCTTGAAATCGCGCCCCACGAGCTGGGAGAGGATGAAGCGATCACGGGTGAAGCCCGTGGTCCAGGGCGATGACGCGCGCGACCTTGCGGCCACTTCCGCCTCGGCCATGGCTCCTCCTCTCCCGAAGACGCCCACATTCGCGGAAAACCTTAGCACAGGCCAAGCGAGCGTCATGGAAAGGCTCGATCGATTTGCGCTTGCACGAGCCACATGCTCGCGTATAATCACTTCGCACCACAAGCTATTCCTCGGTAGCTCAATGGTAGAGCCCTCGGCTGTTAACCGAGTTGTTGTAGGTTCGAGTCCTACCCGAGGAGCCAGAACCTTCCGAGCGGGCCGGCGACGGCCCGCTTCGTCGTTTTCACCCCACACCCGAAAAGCCGGGGAATCAGAAAAACGTGAGCGAGGCGCTCTGGGGTGCCCCAGATAGACAGGATCTCGGCCACGTAGCGTACTTACGCTACGTGAGTGGCCGAGATCGTGGCTAGATGGGGTGCACCAGAGCGCCGCCGTTGCGACAATGGCTGAGCCAGGGAATCCGAAAAACGTGAGCGAGGCGCTCTGGGGTGCCCCAGATAGACAGGATCTCGGCCACGTAGCGTACTTACGCTACGTGA